>JAICZD010000005.1 GCA_025933855.1 Modestobacter sp.
TCGATGCCGCGGGCGGCGACGTCGGTGGCGACCAGGACGTCGACCTTGCCGCTGCGGAAGGCGCGCAGCGCCTGCTCGCGGGCGCCCTGACCGAGGTCGCCGTGCACGGCCGCGGCGGCGAAGCCGCGCTCGACCAGGTCGTCGGCGACCTTCTGTGCGGTGCGCTTGGTGCGGCAGAAGACCATGACCAGACCCCGGTCCCGGGACTGCAGCACCCGGGAGAGCAGCTCGGGCTTGTCCAGGTTGTGCGCCCGGTAGATGAACTGCGTGGTCTGCGGAACGGTGCTGCCCTCGTCGTTGCCGTGCGCGCGGATGTGCGTCGGCTGGGTCATGAACTGGCGCGCCAGGTTCACGATCGGACCGGGCATGGTCGCGGAGAACAGCATCGTCTGGCGCTGCTCCGGCACCATCTGCAGCACGCGCTCGATGTCGGGGAGGAAGCCCAGGTCCAGCATCTCGTCGGCCTCGTCCAGCACCAGGCTGGTGACCTTGCCCAAGATCAGGTGGCCTTGCTGAGCCAGGTCCAGCAGCCGGCCGGGCGTGCCGACGACAACCTCGACGCCGCCCTGCAGCGCCTGGACCTGGGGCTCGTAGGCGCGGCCGCCGTAGATGGCCTGCACCCGGATGCCACGCCTGGCCCCGGCCACGGCCAGGTCGCGGGAGACCTGCACGCACAGCTCACGGGTGGGGACGACGACCAGTGCCTGCGGAACGCCGTCGCCGCCCTCGGCCGGCGGGGTGATGCGCTGCATCATCGGGACGCCGAACCCCAGCGTCTTGCCGGTGCCGGTGCGGGCCTGACCGATCAGGTCGTGCCCGGCCAGCGCCAGCGGCAGCGTCAACTCCTGGATGGCGAAGGTGCGGGTGATCCCGACCTCGGCGAGCGCGGCGACGATGTCGGCGTGCACGTCGAAGTCGCTGAACAGCGGGCTGTCGGCCGCGACGGGCGCGCCACCCAGCTCTTCGATCACGGACTCGAGCTGCTCGGGCGCCGGGGCGCCGGTCTCGGCGTGCTCGAGCTCGGGGGTGGTGGGGGTGTCGTCGATGGAGGTCAGTGCTCTCGCCTCGGTCTGGTGGGGGGACCAGCGGCTGCGGGCTGCCCGGGTGGCGCGACAGCCGACGATGCTCGCCGGTCCCGGGGTCGGTTCCGGGATGAACGATCCACGCGCCGACGCGGCCAGCAGACCGGGTGTCCGGGTTCGGACTGCCCGGGAGACGACCCGTAACGGGCCGGTCTCAGGAGGGAGATCCAGCGTTCATCAGCGCACAAGGAGGTACTGCGGGTGGAACGAACCTGGCGGCTCGCCCATTCCATCCTAGCCCGGACGGCCCGTTAACCTCGCTGCACGCCGGGCGACACCGGCCCGGACGCCGTCCGGGCGGACCCTCGTCGCGCCGCAGCGTCGAGGAGGGTGCATGGCCGGGGTCGACCAGGGAGCCGTCGTCGACCTGCTGGGCGTGCTCGCCTATGCGGAGCTGACCGCCTTCGACCGGCTGGCCGAGGACGCCCGGCTCGCGCCCACGCTGGACGGCCGCGCGGCCCTGGCCCGGATGGCCGCTGCGGAGGTGGCGCACCACGACCGGCTGACCGCCCGGATGCGCGAACTCGGCGTCGAGCCGGCCGCGGCGATGGCGCCGTTCGTCGCCCCGCTGGACGCCTTCCACGACGGAACACGCGCCAGCACCTGGCTGGAGGGCCTGGTCAAGGCCTACGTCGGGGACGGGCTGGCCACCGACTTCTACCGGGAGGTCGCCGCCTTCCTCCCGCAGCCGGACCGGACGCTGGTGGAGGAGGTGCTCGCGGACACCGGGCACGCGGACTTCGCCGTCCGCGAGGTGCGCGCCGCGATGGCCGCGGACCCCGCGGTGGCCGGCCGGCTCGCGTTGTGGGCGCGGCGGCTCGTGGGGGAGGCGCTGACCCAGTCGCAGGCCGTCATCGCCGAGCACGAGGACCTCGCCGAGCTCATCATCGCGGGCACCGGCGACCTGGCCGGCGTCGGCCAGCTGCTGGGACGCATCACCACCGCGCACACGGCGCGGATGGGGGCGCTCGGGCTCAGCACCTGAGTGCCGCCGCGGCCGACCTTCGCCCTCGACCCTGCTGAGGCGATCGTCGCCGCACCCTCGCAGCCGACTCCGACGGGGTCAGCCGGCCGCTGCAGGGAACCCCTCGGCAGCGTGCATCGTCGAGTTCAGATACCTGCGACCGCTGACGCGGGAGACGACCACCGCGAGGGCCAGCACCACCGCCGGAAGCCAGCTACCCGCCGCGCCGTGCACGAGGATCGACAGGACATCACACGCCGCAAAGGCCGCGACCCACACCACCGTGGTGCGCACGTTCATGCGGCGGAAGCGTGGATCGGCCACGAACTCGGGACGCACGACGCGCCGGGTGAACTGCATGGTCCAGGGATCGCCCCGGAACAGGCTGACCGCCGACTGCAGCGCCAGCAGTGTGTAGAAGACGATCGCGACGTGGCCGATCAGCCACGTGTTTCCCAGTCCGAAGTAGAGCACCACGTTCACGACCGCGAACACCAGCGCCAGCACGTCCAGACTGGTGATGCCCTGCCGACGGGCCAGGTGATAGACGACCACCCCGACACAGCCCACCACCGCCACGATCACCCCGGCGGCGTACGCGTGGGCGATCAGGATCGGCACCATCAGCACGACCGGCAGCAGGCCGGTGAAGGCCAGCCACGGAGAAGAGGAACGGACCTCGGAGACCGCCATGACGCACCCCTTCCGGAGGGACTGCGACGCTAGCGAAACCTCCGTGTCTCAGACAGGGCCTACGGCTCCGGACGTGCGCCGGTATCCCCCTCGGCTGCCGAAGGTCCGTCGCGGCCTCGCCGGGAAACGGTTGCTCGACACCGCACTGGCTGAGCTGCGGCGATCCTCCGGATCGCACCGCGGCCGACCGCCGTCCCCTGTCGCGATGAGCCGCTGCGCTCCTCCCGTCGGGAGGTCTCCGGCCCCGCGACGGGAGGGGCAACCTGTGGGTCGGATGCTCGAGGCAGTGACATGGGACAGGGCGCCCCCGCGATGCGGGGACGCCCTGTCCGGTCGTGCTCGGTGGTCAGCCGGCGATGAAGCCGACCCGACGCTGGTCGGCCTCGGCGATCTCGACGTAGGCGATCCGGTCGGTCGGGACGACGACGCGGCGGCCGCGCTCGTCCACCAGCGTCAGCAACCCGTCCTTGGACCCGGTCATCGCCTTGGACACCTCTGCCGCGATCTCGTCCGGCGTCTTGGGGCTGTCGATGACCAGCTCGCGGGGGGAGTGTTGGACACCGATCTTTACTTCCACGTGGAGATGCCTCCTCAGGTCGGACTGCTGGCTGCTCACGCTAGTCCAGGGCCCTGCCGCAGCCCCGCTCCAGCAGGTGCGCCGACAGCGAACGGCCCGCAGCGCCCGGACGCTCAGCCCGCGGCCGCGTCGCCGTCCCGGCGTGGAAAGCCGGAGATGCCCCGCCACGACAGCGCCGACATCAGCGCCACCGCCTCGTTCCGGGCGAGGGTGCCCTTGCCGGCCCGCCACCAGCGCGCGCTGCTCTCGGCCAGCCCGATCATGCCGCTGGCCAGCAGCAGCGCGCGTTCGCTGTCCGCGCCGGTGTCCGCGGCGATCACCTCCGCGATGGCCTCGATGCACTCTCGCGCGCCCCGGTCGACGAGCTGCCGCACCTCGGCGTCGTTGCGCAGATCGGACTCGAAGACCAACCGGAACGCTTCACCCTCCGCGCCCACGAAGTCGAAGTAGGCGCCGACCGCGCCGTCGACCCGCGCCCGGTTGTCCTCGGTACCGGCCATGGCCTGGCGGACCCGATCGGTGAGCTCTCCGACCTGCTGCTCCAGCAGCGCGAGGTACAGCTCGCGCTTTCCCGGGAAGTGCTGGTAGAGGACGGGCTTGCTCACCCCGGCCCGGTCGGCGATGTCGTCCATCGCCGCGGCGTGGAAACCCTGGGCGACGAAGACGTCCTGCGCGGCCTGCAGCAGTTGCTGGCGCCGCGCCCCGCGCGGCAGCCGGGAGGTGCGACGGACGGCCGGCTGCGGAGGTAGGGGACGGCTGGGGTGCATGGCGGAGCGATGCTACCGGCGTCGGTCCCGGTGATGTCCCGCCGCCGTCGACTACCGTCGTGGCAGTGCTCGACGCCCCGCTCTCCGACGTGCCCCTGCCACACCCGGGCGCGCTCCTCCCGCCGTGGCCGGGTGAGCAGGTACCGCTGAGCGGCGGTCCGGTCCTGGTCCGGCACACCCCGTGGCGAGGGCCCGGAGGGGAGCCGGCCGAGGACGGCGGGACCCCCGGTGCGGACGGGTCGCCGGTGGAACGGGCCCTGTACGTGCACGGACTCGGCGGGGCCTCCACCAACTGGACCGACCTGGCCGCCCTCCTGGCGGTGCGGTTCGAGGGCTGGGCGCTGGACCTGCCCGGTTTCGGGGAGTCGGCCCCGCCCTCGCGCGGTGGGTACTCGATCCGTCGCCACGTGCACGCGGTGGTGGAGCTGCTGGAATGGGTCGCCGGTCGGCCCGGCCCCGGCCACGGGCGACCGGTGCACCTCCTCGGCAACTCCCTGGGCGGCCTGGTGAGCCTGTGGGTCGCCGCCCGCCGTCCCGACCTCGTCGCCACGCTGACGCTCATCTCCCCGGCCATGCCGGTGTACCGCGTCCCTGCGGCCTTCGACCGGGCGATCACCCTGGTGCTGCTGCCGGGGGTGCCGGCGCTGGCCGAGAAGCGGCTGGCCGGCGTCAGTGCCGAGCAGCGCGTCCGCGGCCTGGTGCGGATGTGCTTCGGCGATCCCGGGAACGTGCCGGCCGCCCGGCTGCAGGAGGCCATCGAGGAGATGCGCCGCCGCGACGAGCAGTCCTGGGCGGGGCAGGCGCTGACCCGCAGCCTGCGCGGGCTGATGACCTCCTACCTGCGGTTCGGCCGGGCGAACGCCTGGCGGATGGCCCGGTCGGTGCGGGCGCCGGCGCTGGTGGTGTGGGGCGATCGTGACCGGCTGGTCGATCCGCGGCTGGCGCCTCGGCTGGCCGCCGCGTTGCCCGATGCCCGGCTGCAGGTCCAGCCGGGGATCGGGCACCTGGCGATGCTGGAGGCACCGGAGCGCACCGCGCGCGCCATCCTGGCCCTGGCCGAGCACGCGGCTCGGCACACCGTCCACCCGGAAGCCGAGCCGCGGCCGGCCGCGGCGGTGGGAACCGGCCTCGAGCCCGGCGCCGTCGCCGCCGGCTGAGCCGCGGCCGGCAGCCCGACCTGGCCCACTGACACTGCGGCCTCGAGGCCGTGCGGGGCCGGTGTGCCGGGAGGGTCGGTGCGCGGCGAGCTGCCCGAGCGCAGCGCCGCAGCGTGAGAACCTGGGAAACGTGCCCCGACCGGACCCGCGCGTCACCCCCCGCGCAGCGTCGCGCCCGGGTCAGCCGCTGGTCGCCCGGCGCGACCCCGTCGGCAACGGGCGGCCCGCGCGGGTCCGTACCCCGCCGGTCGGCCGGGTGCGGCGCTTCGTCCACCGCTACGGCTGGCGCGCCTACGCCCTCCCGTTGCTGACCGTGGCCACGCTCCTCGCCCTCGTCGATGCCGCCGCCACGACCGCCCCGGAACGGCAGGAGCCGACGGGTACGGCTGCCGTCCAGTCCGCGATCCCGGCCGCGCCGGCCACCGGCAGCGAGGTGGCCGAGGGCGAGGGTCTGCCCAGCGAGGAACTCCCGACCGCCAGCGCCGCCGGCTACGTCGAGCAGGGCGCCGGCACCGTCTCCGTCGTGGACGGCAGCTCGGCGGTGTACGGCAGCGGGCCGCTGGAACGGTTCGTGGTCGAGGTCGAGGACGGCATCGACGTCGACGGCCAAGGCTTCGCTGCGGCCGTGGAGGCGACCCTCGGCGACGCCCGGTCGTGGGGCGGCGGGGGGCGGATGTCGTTCCAGCGGGTCGGCGTCGCGGAGGCGGCCGGCGGCGACTACGACTTCCGGGTCACCCTGGTCAGCCCCGGCAGCATGGAGACCTGGTGCCCGGGCGTGGGCACCGGCGGCTACACCTCCTGCCGGTACGGCGAGCGCGCGGTCATCAACCTGGCCCGCTGGGAGACCGCCGTCCCCGACTACGCCGGTGACATCGCGACCTACCGGCAGTACGTGGTCAACCACGAGGTGGGGCACGCGCTGGGCCACGGGCACGAGCAGTGCCCCGGCCCGGGCCGGCCCGCGCCGGTCATGGAGCAGCAGACCCTCGGGCTGCAGGGCTGCACCAAGAACGCCTGGCCGTATCCGTGACATAGCGATCCTCGCGGATCGCACCGCGGCCACGTGCCGTCCCCCAGGGGGTGGAGCCGCTGCCCGCGTGCCGGCCGGGGACCCTCCGGGCCCCGCGTCCGGTCCGCGGACCGGCCTGCCGGCCGGGGCCACATACCGGTCCCGACCGGCGTCGAGCCGCTGCCCGCGCGCTGGCTTCCGGCCCCCACTCGGGACGACAGCACACGGCCACGTGTCGTGCCCCGGCCTCGTTGAGCAGTTGCCGTGGTGGCTCGAGCCTCGACTCCGCCGACTTCCTTCCCGCGAGCCGGAACATGGGGTCGTGTCAGGCTGTTGGGCAGTCCAGGACGTCGGTCGGCTGACCGGCGCGCCCGAACAACACAGCCGTGTGAGGAGCAGCCCGTGTCGTTGCCACCGTTGGTGGAGCCCGCTGACGACCTGTCGATCGACGAGGTCCGCCGCTACAGCCGCCATCTGATCATCCCCGACGTCGGGATGGACGGGCAGAAGCGGTTGAAGAACGCCAAGGTGCTGGCCGTCGGCGCCGGTGGCCTGGGTTCGCCGGTGCTCCTGTACCTCGCCGCCGCGGGCGTGGGCACCCTGGGAATCGTCGAGTTCGACACCGTCGACGAGTCCAACCTGCAGCGCCAGATCATCCACGGGGTCTCCGACGTGGGCCGCTCCAAGGCCGAGAGCGCCCGGGACTCCATCAAGGAGATCAACCCGCTGATCGACGTCCGGCTGCACGAGACGCGGCTGGACAGCTCGAACGTGCTGGACATCTTCGGTGACTACGACCTCATCGTCGACGGCACCGACAACTTCGCCACCCGCTACCTCGTCAACGACGCCTGCGTGCTGCTGGACAAGCCCTACGTCTGGGGCTCGATCTACCGGTTCGACGGCCAGGTATCGGTCTTCTGGAACGAGCACGGCCCCAACTACCGCGACCTCTACCCGGTTCCGCCGCCGCCCGGCATGGTGCCGTCCTGCGCCGAGGGCGGTGTCCTCGGCGTGCTCTGCGCGACCGTCGGCGCCATCCAGGCCACCGAGGCGGTCAAGCTGATCACCGGCATCGGCGAGACGCTGCTGGGCCGGCTGATGGTGTACGACGCCCTGGAGATGACCTTCCGCACGATCAAGGTGCGCAAGGACCCCGCGGCCGAGCCGATCACCGGGCTCATCGACTACGAGGCCTTCTGCGGCGTCGTCTCCGCCGAGGCCCAGGAGGCGGCCGCCGGCTCGACGATCACCGTCGACGAGCTGAAGGACATGATGGACGCCGGCAAGGACTTCCAGCTGATCGACGTCCGCGAGCCCAACGAGTACGAGATCGTCTCGATCCCGGGCGCGAAGCTCATCCCCAAGGACGAGATCCTGTCCGGCCGGGCGCTGGCCCAGCTGCCGAACGACAAGCCGATCGTGCTGCACTGCAAGACCGGCGTCCGCTCCGCCGAGGCGCTGGCGGCGGTCAAGGCAGCCGGCTTCAAGGACGCCGTCCACGTCCAGGGCGGCGTGACGGCGTGGGCGACCCGGATCGACAAGACGCTGCCGACGTACTAGGGACCCGGTCTCCTCACCCCTCGCAAGCTCGGCGTGAGCCTCTGGACGGGGTCTGACCGGGCCCCGGCACACCGACGTGTGCGCCGGGGCCCGGTTGCGCTCTACTGACTGCATGGTCGAGTCCTCGCGGGCCGAGCTGCTCGCCCTCTTCCAGCGCGCCCAGGCCCAGTTCACCGACCGCGTCGACGCCGTGCCACCCGGCCGGTGGCACGATCCGGCCCTGCCGGCGTGGACCGTCGCCGACCTGGTCGCCCATCTCACCGCCGAGCAGCTGTGGGTGCCGCCACTGCTGGCCGGCCAGCCGCTGGACGCAGTCGCGCCCAGCATCCCCACCTCGACCGACGTCCTGCTGGGCGGCGACCCGCTGACCGCCTGGGAGAACGCGGCCGACGCCGCGCTGACCGCCTGGGCGCTGCACGGCGCCCCGGACGACGAGCCGGAGCGCACGGTCGACCTGAGCCGCGGGCCGACGCCGGCGACGGACTACCTGGTGGAGCTGACCGCCGACCTCACCGTGCACGCCTGGGACCTCGCCAGGGCGGTGGACGGGGTCACCGCGCTGGACCCCGACCTCGTCGCAGCCGCGCTGGACTACGCGGACAGGCACCTGGGGGACGACGGGATTCCCGGCTTGATCGACCCGCCGGTGCCGGTTCCTGCGGCCGCCGATCCGCTGACCCGGCTGCTGGGCCGATTCGGCCGCCGGGCGTGGTGACGATCGTCGAACGACCCCGTCCCACCGGGGCGCCCCGGGCCACCCAGGAGTGACCGTGCCGCTTTCCACCGACCGCATCCCGGAGGACGTGGACGAGGCCGTCTTCGACGTCGTGGAATCGATCCCGCCCGGCCGGGTGAGCACCTACGGGGCGATCGGCCGGCTGGTCGGCGTCGGGCCGCGGCGGGTGGCGCGGGCCCTGGCCGGTGGCGGCGGAGCGGTGCCGTGGCACCGGGTGGTGCGCGCCGACGGGACCGCCGCCGAGCCGGTCCGGGTCCGCCAGCTGCAGCTGCTGGCCGCCGAGGGCGTGCCGCTGCGGGGGCAGCGGGTGGACCTGGCCGCCGTGGGCTGGCCCGATGACGACGGGTGACGGACACCGTCCTCCCTCTCCGGGCACGCTCGTGAGGGGACCCGGGGCGGCGCCACCAGAACTGTCGGTGCCCCGTGGTCTCATCGGGACGTGCGGGGGGACATGACGGCCGGTTCGGGTGCGGCGCCGGTCTACCGGCTGGTGCAGCCGGAGGAGGCGCCGGTCGTCCGTCCGCGGCTGGACCCGACGCAGCAGGCGGTGGTCGACCATTCCGGCGGCCCGTTGCTGGTGCTCGCCGGCCCCGGCACCGGCAAGACGACGACCATCGTGGAGGCGGTGGCCGCCCGCATCGAGGCCGGGATCGACCCCGAGCGCATCTTGGTGCTCACCTTCAGCCGCAAGGCCGCCGCCGAACTCCGCACCCGGATCACCGCGCGGGTGGGGCGCACCATCCGCGAGCCGGTCGCCCGCACCTTCCACTCCTACGCCTTCGGCGTGCTCCGTCGCGCTGCCGTGCTGCGCGGCGAGCCGGCGCCGCGGCTGCTGACCTCGGCCGAGCAGGACGCGGTCGTCGCCGACCTGTTGCGCGGGGACGTCGAGGAGGACGGCGTGCGCTGGCCGGCCGAGCTGACCGCGGCGCTGGCGACGGACGGCTTCCGTGACGAGCTGCGCGAGCTGCTGCTGCGAGCGACCGAACGCGGCATCGACGCCCGCCGGCTGGCGGCCTGGGGCCGCGAGCGCGGGTTGCCGCACTGGGAGGCCGCGGCGGCGTTCCTGCGGCAGTACCAGGACGTCTCTTTCTTCGCCACGGTCGCGCGCGGTGGGGCCAGCGGGTACGACCCGGCCGAGCTGGTCCGCACCGCGATCGACGAGCTCCGCGACGATCCGGAGCTGCTGCGCGGCGAGCGGGAACGGGCCTCCTGGCTGTTCGTCGACGAGTACCAGGACACCGACCCCGCCCAGGTCGAGCTGCTGGAGCTGCTGTCCGGCGGTGGCGGCGACCTGGTCGTCGTGGGCGATCCCGACCAGGCCATCTACGCCTTCCGCGGTGCCGAGCCCCGCGGCATCGTGGAGTTCCCCGAACGGTTCCGGCACCGCGACGGCCGCCCGGCCGGTCGCGCCTCCCTCGGCGTCTGCCGGCGCTCGGGCGCCGACCTGCTGGCCGTCAGCCGCCGCGTCGCGGAGGGCCTGCCCGGGCCGTGGGAGCACCGCCGGCTGGTGCCCGGCGACGGCGTGGAACCGGGGTCGGCAGAGGTGCACGTCTTCGACTCACCGGCCGTCGAGGCTGCCTTCATCGCCGACACGATGCGCCGCGCCCACCTGATCGACGGTGTGCCGTGGTCGCAGATGGCGGTGGTGGTCCGCTCCGCGGCCGCCGGCCTCGGGCCGGTGCGCCGGGCGCTGACCCAGGCCGGGGTGCCGGCCACCGTCTCCGCCGACGAGGTCGCGCTGGCCGGGCAGCCCGCCGTGCAGCCGCTGCTCGCCGTACTGCGGGCGCTGCTGCCCCCGCGCGGCGGTGCCGGGGCGCCGTCCGGCGCCGACCGCCCGGGCAACCATCCCGGCGACGGTCCCGACGGTCCCGACGGTCCCGACGGTGACCCCGACGGCGTCCGCGCCGAGGCGGGTCTGGACGAGCCGGGCGCCGAGGCGCTGCTGGCGTCCCCGCTGGGCGGGGCGACCGTGCTCGACCTGCGCCGGCTGCGCCGGGCCGTCCGTCGTGCCGCCGCGGCACGCGGGCAGGATCCCGCCGGCCGGGCGGCGCCGCTGGCCGAGCTGCTCACCGCTGCCACCCTGCTCGACGCGGTGCCCGAGCACGTCGCCCGCCCGGCGGCGCGGGTGGTGCGGGTGCTGGACGCCGGCCGGCTGGCGCTGGCCGGTGGTGGCAGCGCCGAGGACGTGTTGTGGGCGCTGTGGCAGGCCAGCGGGCTGGGGCCGCGCTGGGCGCAGGCCAGCGCCGCGGGAGGCCCGGCCGGCGCGGTCGCCGACCGCGACCTGGACGCCGTGGTGGCCCTCTTCGACGCGGCGGCCGGCTTCGTCGACCGCCTGCCGCACGCGGACGTGTCCGCCTTCGTCGAGCATCTGGCTGCGCAGCAGCTGCCCGGGGACGGCGGTGCCGCCCGCGCACCGGCGGGGGAGACCGTCCGGCTGCTCACCGCGCACGCGTCGAAGGGCCTGGAGTGGGACCTGGTCTGCGTCGCCGGGGTCCAGGAGGGCGTGTGGCCGGACCTGCGCACCCGGGCCAGCCTGCTCGGCGCCGAGGACCTGGTGGACGCGGCTGCCGGCACCGATCCGGCAAACCTGGACCGGCGCACCCTCGCGCTGGCCGAGGAACGCCGGCTGTTCTACGTGGCCTGCACCCGGGCCCGCCGCCGGCTGCTGGTCACCGCCGTCGACGGTGCCGTGGACGGCGGCGACGAGGGGACGGCGGCGTCCCGGTTCCTCGACCTGGTGGTGCCACCGCCGGTGAGCGGTGCCGGGACCGACGGCGCGCGGGCGCACACGCCGCTGCCCCGGCAGCTGACCCTTCCTGCGCTCGTCGCCGAGCTGCGCCGCCACCTCACGGATCCGCACACCCCGTCGGCGCGCCGGGCGAGCGCAGCCGCGGTGCTGCGCCGGCTGGCGGAGGAACACGTCCCGGGTGCCGACCCGGTGAGCTGGTGGGGGCTGGCACCGCTGTCCGACGAGACGCCGCTGGTCGACCCGGCCGACGTCGTTCCGGTGCGGCCCTCGGCCATCGACACCTTTCAGCGCTGCCCGCTGCGCTGGGTGCTCGGCGCGGTGGGCGCGGAGGCCGCGCCGGAGGCCACCCGGACGGTCGGGTCCGCGGTGCATGACGTCGCGCAGCAGGTCGCCGAGGGGCTCCCGCCGTCCGACGCCCCGGCGGTGCTCGACGCCGAGCTCGACGGCCTGGACCTCGGGCCCGGCTGGTTCGACCAGCGGCAGCGGGAGCGGGCCCAGGAGATGCTCGACAAGTTCCTGACCTGGCACGCGCGCGGTGAGCGGGAGCTGGTCGCCGCCGAGGAGGACTTCGACGTCGTCGTCGGCCGGGCCCGGCTGCGCGGCCAGGTCGACCGGCTGGAACGGGATCGGGAGGGCCGGCTGGTCGTCGTGGACCTGAAGACCGGCAAGACCCCACCCCGCGCGGTGGAGGAGCACGGGCAGCTGGCCGCCTACCAGGTCGCGGTGGCCGAGGGGGCCTTCGTCGAGCACGGCACCGTGACCGGCGGCGCCGCGCTGTTGCAGGTGGGCGGCAGCCAGAAGGCGGCCAAGGAGCACGTGCAGCCGGCGTTGCCGGCCGACGTCGACGCCGGGGAGACCTGGGCCGGGCAGCTGCTGGCGACGGTCGGCGAGGGCATGGGCGCGGGCTCGTTCGAGGTGCGCACGGACGCCGACTGCGACCGGTGCGCGTTCCGCCGCAGCTGCCCGCTGCAGGAGCCCGGTCGGCAGGTGACCCGGTGACGCCGCGGGGCGCGAGGGCCCGTACCGGGTTCCCTCGCGAGCCTGCGGGCGGAGCGGAGGACGGGTTCCTGCAGCAGCTGGCCTTCGACCTGCCGGGTCTGGTCGCGCCGCAGGCGGCCGAGGTGCCGCGGCTGCTCACGCCGGCACAGGTCGCGGAGCGCTGCGGGTTGTCCTACGCGCCCTCGGCCGAGCAGGCCGGGGTCGTGCAGGCCCCGGTCGACCGGCCGCTGGTGGTCGTCGCCGGAGCAGGCTCGGGCAAGACCGAGACGATGGCCGCCCGGGTCGCCTGGCTGGTGGCCAACCAGCTCGTCGCGCCCGAGGCGGTGCTCGGCCTCACGTTCACCCGCAAGGCGGCGAGCGAGCTCGGCGCTCGGGTGCGGCTGCGGCTGGCGGCGCTCGCCCGGCATCCGGACACCCCATCCGCGCTGCGCGAGCGGCTGGCCGTCGCGGCGCCGACGGTCGCCACCTACCACGGCTACGCCGCGTCCATCGTCGCCGAGCACGGGCTGCGGATCGGTGTCGAGCCCGGGGCCGGGGTGCTCGGCCCGGCGATGTGCTGGGGTCAGGCGGCCACCGTGGTGGCCGGGCACACCGGCGACATGAGCGACGTCGCGCTCGGCCTGGTGACCACCACCGAGGACGTCCTGCAGCTGGCCGCCGAGCTCGGGGAGCACGACATCAGCCCGGCCGCGCTGCGGGTGTGGACCGCCCGGCTGGAGCAGCAGCTGCACGGCTACGCCGACGCGCCCCGCAAGAAGGGCGTCTACAAGAACGTCGCCGACATGCTCGCCCGCCAGCGCGCCCGAGTCGCCCTGCTTCCCATGGTCGAGGCGTTCGAGGCCCGCAAGCGCGCGGCGGGCGCCATCGACTACGCCGACCAGGTGTCCTTCGCCGCCAGGGCCGCCGTCACCTCACCGGAGGTCGGCCGCCGGGAGCGGGCCCGCTGGCGGGTGGTGCTGCTCGACGAGTACCAGGACACCAGCGTCGGGCAGTTGCGGATGCTGGAGGCGCTGTTCGGTGGCCCCGGCGGTCACCCGGTGCTCGCCGTCGGTGACCCGCGGCAGTCGATCTACGGCTGGCGCGGAGCCTCCGCTGGCACCATCGAGCGGTTCGGCCGCACCTTTCCCGGCACCCCCGACCGGCCCGCCCAGCGGCTCACCCTGTCGACGAGCTGGCGCAACGACCGGGCGGTCCTCGCCGTCGCCAACCGGGTGGCCGCCGCGCTGCCCGACCCCAAGGAACCGCTGCCCGACCTCGCGCCGTCACCGGTCGCCGGCCCGGGCACGGTGCACTGCGGGCTGTACGACACGGTCGCCGAGGAGACCGAGGCGCTGGCGGACCTGCTGGCCGACTGCTGGCACGGCCGGACCAGTGCGCGGCCGGAGGCCTCCTCGAGGAACGCCGGTGGTGGATCTGCGTTGACGCGGGACGGTGCTGCACGTGGCGTGACGAGCGGGGGGCCGGAGGCCTTCCCGAGGAACGCCGGTGGTGGATCTGCGTTGACGCGGGACGGTGCTGCACGTGGCGTGACGAGCGGGGGGCCGGAGGCCTTCCCGAGGAACGCCGGTAGTGGCTCCGCCCGACCGGGGGACGGCACCTGGCCGCCTTGTCGTCCGGAGGACGACCATGTCACCGACCATGTCACCGACCGCCCGACCGTGGCGGTGCTCGTCCGCCGCCGCGCGCAGCTGCCCGGGATCGCCGCCGCGCTGCGGGCTCGCGGTCTGCCGGTCGAGGTCGTGGGCCTCGGTGGGCTGCTCGACGTGCCCGAGGTGTCCGACGTCGTCGCCACCCTCCGGGTGCTGGTGGATCCCACCGCGGGGGACGCGCTCGGCAGGCTCCTCACCGGCGCCCGCTGGCGGATCGGGCCGCGCGACCTGGCGGCGCTGGAGTCCCGCGCCCGCACCCTGGTCCGCGAGCGGGCCGCCGAGGTCCGCGGTGCTCCCGCGGCGACCCTCGCGGACGGCGAACCGGGCGGTGCGGGAGCGGTGGTCGCCGCACCGCTCCGGGAGCGCGGCAGCATCGTCGAGGCCCTCGATGACCTGGGGCGGCCCGAGGCGTACTCCGCCGAGGGGCACCGGCGGCTGCGCCGGCTCGGCAGCGAGCTGGCCGGGCTGCGGTCCCGGCTGGGTGAGTCGCTGCCGGAGCTGGTCGACGAGGTGGTCCGCGCGCTGGGTCTGGAGACAGAGCTGGCCAGCCAGCCGGACGTGACCCCGGGCGGCGCGCGGACGCACCTCGACGCCCTGCACGAGGTGGCCGCCCAGTTCACCGAGCTCGCCGAGCTGCCGTCGCTGCCTGCCTTCCTCGGCTACCTCTCCGACGCCGAGGTGCGCGAGCGCGGCCTGGAGCCCGGCGAGGTGGCGGTGAACCCGGAAGCGGTGCAGCTGCTCACCGGCCACTCGGCCAAGGGCCTGGAGTGGGACGTGGTCGCCGTCCCCGGCATGACCGTCGACCAGTTTCCGGCCCGCACCGACGCCTCCGACTCCTGGATCCGCGACCCCGGGGCGGTGCCGGCCGAGCTGCGCGCCACCGACCGCGCCGAGCTGCCGGCGCTGCGGCTGCCGGTGCCCGGCTCCGGCGACCAGGCCGCCGTGCGGGACGCCCTGGAGGACTACATCGCCGCCTGGAAGGCGTTCGGTCTGGCGGAGGAGGTGCGGCTGGGCTACGTGGCGGTCACCCGGGCCAAGCACCTGCTGGTCTGCTCGGGCAGCTGGTGGCGGGACGGGAAGCGGCCCTGCGGGCCGTCGTCCCTGCTGCAGGCGGTGCGCGAGGCCTGCGAGGCCGGTGCCGGCGTGGTGGACGCGTGGGCTCCCGCACCGGCCGAGGACGCCGACAACCCGGCCCTCGCCGAGTGGCCGGTGGGGGTGTGGCCGGCCGACCCGCTGTCCGCCGGGCGGCGCCGGGCGCTGAGCGCCGCAGCTGAGCAGGTCGCCGCCACCCGGCCGCACCCGCTCACCGCCGACGCGTTGGGTGCGACCGACGACCCGCTGGTCGCCGACTGGCTGCGGGACGCCGCCCTGCTGCTGCGCGAGCGCACCGAGGCCCACCGCGGCACGGTCGACGTCCCGCTGCCGGCCCACCTGTCGGTCTCCGCGCTCGTCGCCCTGCGCCGCAACCCGGCCGAACTGGCCCGCCGGCTCCGCCGGCCGATGCCCGCCGCGCCGGCACCCCTGGCCCGGCGGGGCACCGCCTTCCACGCCTGGCTCGAGGAACGCTTCGGCACCTCCCGGCTGATCGACCTCGACGAGCTGCCCGGCTCCGGGGACGCCGCGGCGGCGCCCGACGCCGCGCTGGCCGCCCTGCAGTCGGCGTTCCTGGCCAGCGAGTGGGCCGACCGGCAGCCGGTCGACGTGGAGGCGCCGTTCGAGACCCCGCTCGGGCCGCTGACGCTGCGGGGGCGGATCGACGCGGTGTACGGCGACGGAGCGGGTGGCTACGAGGTCATCGACTGGAAGACCGGCCCGGTACCCGGCGCCGCCGACCTGACCGCCGCCGCCGTGCAGCTTGCCGCCTACCGGCTGGGCTGGGCCAGACTGGCCGGCGTTTCGGTCGAACGGGTCAGCGCCGGTTTCCACCACGTCGCGGCGGGGGTCACCCTGCGACCGGTCGATCTGCTCGACGAGGCCGGCCTGCTGTCCCTGGTCACCGGCACGTGACGCCAGCGGCCTCCCTGCAGGGGCCCGCCGCGAGCCTGCGAGCGGTGGGGGGCAGGAAGGTCCTTCTTCAGCTCGGCGGCGCGTGCACCCCCGGAGCAGGGGACGACGCCGGGCCGCGGGCGATCCGGTCCAGCACCGCGCGGGCCAGCTGCTCGGGGGCCTGCTCGGGGATCCAGTGGGTGATCCCGGACAGCTCGACGAACCGGTAGTCGCCGGTGACCTGGTCGGCGCACGCCTCGGCCGCCGTCCGGCCCACCGCGACGTCCCTGTCGCTCCACACGTACGTCGTCGGCACCCCGACCGGCTCCACCGGCGTCGCCGAGCTCATCGCCCGGTACCAGTTCAGCGCCGCGGTCAGCGCCCCCGGCGCGGACAGCTGCGACACGTACACGTCCACCGCCTCGGCCGGGACTCCGCTGGCCGGTGAGTCCAGCATCCGGCGCAGCCGCCGGGCCCCGTCGGCGAGCAGCACCTCCTCGGCCTTGCCGGCCTGCCAGAACAGCTTGATGTAGGCCGAGCGCTCCTTCTGTTCGGGGTCGGCACGGAAGGCGAGGGTGTACGCCGTCGGGTGCGGCACCGACACCGCGGTGAGCGTGCGCACCCGGTCCGGATGCCAGGCGGCCAGGCCCCAGGCGACGCCGGCGCCCCAGTCGTGGCCCACCACGTCGGCGACGGGGACGTCCAGCGCCGTCATCAGGTCCGCGGTGACCTGCACCAGGTTGGTCAGCGCGTAGGCGTCCACCTCCGCCGGGCGGGCGCCGGGGGAGTAGCCGAGCTGGTCCGGGGCGTAGGTGCGCAGCCCTGCCTCGGCAAGCAGCGGCGTCACCGACGACCAGCTCAGCGAGGTCTCCGGAAAGCCGTGCAGCAACAGCACCGGCCGGCCGTCCGGAGGACCGTCGGTCCGCACGTCGAACCGGAGATCCCCGACGTCCACCTGCTGCATGCCCACGGCCACCCCGGCAACCTAGCCCGGCCCGGCTCCGCGCTGGCGACCACCGGCGGACCGGATACGGTCGGGACCGTGACCAGTTCCGCAGCCGACGGCGCCGTGCCCAACCCCGAACGCGAGTTCGTCACCGGCCACCTCGACGACCTGCACGCCGACCTGGACGCGTGGTTGCGCATCCCCTCCATCTCCGCCGATCCGGCACACGCGCCGGACGTGGCCGGCAGCGCCGAGTGGCTGGCCGAGGCGCTGCGGCGCACCGGCTTCCCGACGGTCGAGGTCTGGCCCACCGCCGGTGCGCCTGCCGTCTTCGCCGAGTGGCCCTCCGCCGACGCGGACGCGCCCGTCGCCCTGGTCTACGGGCACCACGACGTGCAGCCGGTGGATCCGCTGGAGCTGTGGGAGCACCCGCCGTTCGAGCCGACCCGGGTCGAGGGCCCCGACGGCCCCGAACTGCACGCGCGCGGCGCGATCGACGACAAGGGCAACGTGGCCATGCACCTGCTGGGCATGCGCGCCCACCTGGCCGCCACCGGCCGGGACACCCCCGCGGTGACCGTCAAGCTGATCGTGGAGGGAGAGGAGGAGTCCGGCTCCCCGAACTTCCCCGACCTGCTCCGCGAGCACTCCGACCGGCTGCGCTGCGACGTCGTCGTGGTCAGCGACACCGGCATGGCCGCCCCGGACGTGCCCAGCGCGGTCACCGCGATGCGCGGGCTCGCCGACGCGGAGATCACCCTGCGCGGTCCGGCCGTCGACCTGCACTCCGGCTCCTTCGGCGGCGCGGTTCCCAACCCGCTGCACGCGATGGCCGAGCTGCTGGCCGGCCTGCACGACGCCGAGGGTCGGGTCACGCTGCCCGGCTTCTACGACACGGTGCGCCCGCTGACCGACCGGGAACGGGAACTGATGGGCCGGGTGCCCTTCGACGAGCAGGCCTGGCTCGCCGGACCGGCGGCGTCCCGGGTGGCCAGCGGCGAGGCCGGCTACAGCACCCTCGAGCGGATCGGCGCCCGGCCGACCGCCGAGGTCAACGGCATGTGGGGCGGCTACACCGGTCCCGGCCACAAGACCATCATCCCGGCCGAGGCGCACGCCAAGGTCACGTTCCGGCTGGTCGCCGACCAGGTGCCCGCCGACCTCGGTGAGCAGGTCCGCGCCTGGGTGGCGGCGAACACCCCACCGGGCATCGAGGCCGACGTCCACGTACCCGCCGGCGGCGTGGCCCCCTGCGCCAGCGACCTGGACTCACCGGCGATGGACGCCCTGCTCCGGTCCATCGCCCAGGCCTTCGACACCCGCCCCGACCAGGTGTTGTTCACCCGCGAGGGCGGCAGCGGGCCCGAGGCGGACCTGGCCGGCATCCTCGCTGCGCCGCTGGTGTTCCTCGGCGCCGGGCTGCCCACCGACCGCATCCACTCGCCCAACGAGCGGGTGCTGCTGCCGATGCTGCACCGCGGAGCGGAGGCGGCCGCGCACCTGTGGCGGGAGCTGGCCGGCGTGGACTTCCCCCGCTGAACCCGGACGGAGGGTGGGAGGTGCGGTGAGCACGCTGCAGGAGGGCCACCGGTTCGACGGCTATCAGGTGATCGCCGTGCTCGGCGAGGACGCCATGGGCCAGGTGGTGCGGGCCTTCCACCCGACGCACCGCCAGGACGTGGCCGTCGTGGTGCTGCATCCGCGGTGGGCCCAGGACGACGGCTACCGGGAGCGCTTCCACCGCCAGGCGGCGGTCGCCGCCCTGGTGCAGGACCCGCACCTCCTGGCGGTCCACGGCTCCGGGCAGGTCGAGGGCCGGCTGTACGTGCAGACCGAACTGGTCGAGGGTGAGGACCTCGGCTCGCTGCTGCAGCGGGCCGGGCCGCTGGACGCCGCCCGCGCCGTGGACGTCGCCGGGCAGGTCGCCCGAGCGCTGGACGCCGCGCACGCCGCCGGCCTGGTGCACGGCCACCTCACGCCGGCCGGCGTCCTGCTCGTGCCGCCCGCCGACGGGGGCGACCCGCCCCACGGCGACCAGGTGGACGTCCGGGTGACCGGCCTGGGCATCGCGCCCCCGGTCGATCCGCAGGGATCGGAGCCCGACCGGCCCGCGGACGTGGCCGCGCTGGCCGCGCTCCTCTACGAGCTGCTCACCGGCCAACCGCCGTCCCCGGCTCCCGGGCCACCGGCTCCCTCGTCACTGCGTCCGGGGATCCCCCGTGACCTGGACGGCGTGGTCCTGCGCGGCCTGGCCGCCGACCCCGCGCAGCGGTGGTCCTCGGCCGGCGGCATGGCGGCCGCGGCCCGGGCGGTCCTGTCGGTCAGCGGTATCGAGGTGGCCCGGCCCGGCGGGGACCCGGCTCCGGCACCGGCGGCCCGGCCGGACCCGGGTACGTCGGGCGGCGGAGAGGCAGCCGGCCGCTCCGCCGCCGTCCCGGTGGGCGCGGCGGTGCTCATGGCCGCGCTGCTGGCCACCGTCGTGGCCGTCACGCGCCGGCGGCGGGCTCGGCACCGGACCGGTCGCTGACGTCCCGGTCCCCGGCGGTCCGCCACCTACGCTGGGCCGGTGACCGGGCTCGAGGGCGGACAGCGGACGGCGGCCCCCGGCTGGTACCCCGACCCGGACGGCGCCCCGGCGCTGGTGCGCTGGTGGAACGGGGTCAGCTGGACCGACGTCACCACCCCGGCCGGTCCCGGCGTCGCCGTCGGCGAACCGTTCCAGCCGCCGGCCCACCCCGGACCGTCGATCCCGGCCGCGTCGGCGACGGTTGCTGATCGCCGGCGCCGGGGTGCTCACCGTGCTCCTGGTCCTGGTGCTGGTCGTGGTGTCCGGCCGCGGGGACGCGCCGGACGCCGCCGGTCGTGCCGTCGCCGTCCCGCCGACGCCGCCGGGGGCGACCTTCGCCCCCGGCACCGTCCGGATCGTCGACCGGAGTGCCGGCATCTCCTACCCGTTCCTCGGCGACGGCTGGTACGAGTACCGAGAGGACCCCCTGGTGGAGACCGCCACGGTCGCCGGCCAGTACTTCGTCACGCAGGAGACCCTGCCCGACAGCCCGGGCGAGTTCATCGCCCAGTGCACCTCCGGGCCGGTCGTCGACGGGTACGGCTGGGCGGGCGCCGCGAGCCTCGAGAGCACCGCCATGACCCTCGCCGACAGTGTGCGGTCCAACTACTACCCGGGCCCCAACGAGCGCACGGTGCGCCGCTCCGAGGCGGTGACCGTGGACGGCGCCCCGGCCTGGGTCTACGAGTTCGACCTGTCCTGGCGCGTCGCCGGGTACGACGCCAGCGGCGAGCGGGCCGCGTTGCTGCTCGTCGACGTCGGCCGGCCGGCGCCCGCGCTGCTGTACCTGTCGATCCCGAACACCCACGCCGAGCTGTACGGCGTCATCGACCGGGTGCTGGGCGACGTCGACCTGTTGTGAGCGACGGTGACATGTCGGCCTCCGCCTCACGCTGCCGGAGGTCCTGTGCCGGGGCCCGGTTAATGTCCTGAGCGTGACGGCAGCAGCTGCGGTGGACCTGACCCTCCGGCACCCGGTGGAGCGGTTCACGCTCGACAACGGCTTGCGGGTGGTGCTCGCCCCCGACCGCAGCGTGCCGGTGGTGGCCGTCAGCGTCTTCTACGACGTGGGCATGCGGTCGGAGCCGCCCGGCCGCACCGGCTTCGCCCACCTGTTCGAGCACATGATGTTCCAGGGGTCGGCCCATGTCCCGAAGATGGAGCACGCCCGGCTCGTCCAGGCGGCCGGCGGCACCTTCAACGGTTCGACCCACCAGGACTACACCAACTACTTCCAGGCCCTGCCGGCCGAGGCGCTGGAGCGCGCGCTGTTCCTCGAAGCCGACCGGATGGCCGCCCCGGCCATCACCGAGGAGAACCTCCGCAACCAGATCGACGTGGTGAAGGAGGAGATCCGGGTCAACGTGCTCAACCGCCCCTACGGCGCCTTCCCCTGGTTGCAGCTGCCGCCCATCGCGTTCGAGAGCTTCGCCAACACCCACGACGGCTACGGCTCCTTCGTCGACCTGGAGTCCTCCACGGTCGAGGACGCCACCGACTTCTTCGCGCGCTACTACGCCCCCGCCAACGCCGTCCTGTGCGTCGGCGGTGACCTCGACGTCGAGGAGACCGAGGGCCTGGTGCACCGGTGGTTCGACCAGGTCCAGGCGCGGCCGGCCCCGCCGGTGCCGAACACCGGCGAACCGTCGCCGACCACCGCCCGGCACGGCGTGGTGGAGGACCGGCTGGCGCCCGCGCCGGCCGTGGCCATCGGCTGGCGGGTGCCCGACCCGGTCGGGGACTTCGGCACCTACCTCGGCACGGTGCTGCTGTCGGAGCTGCTCAGCGAGGGTGACGCCTCCCGGCTGGAGCGGCGGCTGCTGCACACCGACCGGCTCGCGGTCGCGCAGAGCAGCTACCTGGGCCTGTTCGGCGACCCCTTCGACGTCCGCGACGCCACGCTGCTGGTCACCCAGGTCCACCATCCCGCGGAAGTGCCCGCCGAACGGGTGTTGGCCGCCGTGCACGAGGAGGTCGAGCGGGTGGCCACCGACGGTGTGCCGGCCGAGGAGCTGGCCCGGGTCCGGGCCCGCACCGAGGCCCAGCTGCTGCACCAGGCCGACTCCGTCCTCGGCCGCACCCTCGGGTTCGCCGCCGCAGAGCTCATCCCCGGGCGGCCCGAGCTGGCCGGCGAGCTGGCCGCCCGGCTGGCCGCCGTCACCCCGGAGCAGGTGCAGACCGCGGCCCGCGGGCTGTCCCCGGACACCGCCGCGGTGCTCGAGCTGCGCGCGACAGGAGCGACCCGATGATGCCCTGCACAGCACGGCCGCCCCGTGCCCTGCCCTCTCCGGGGGTGCGTCGATGAGCGCCCCGGTGCTGGACCTCTCACTAGTACCGCCGCTGGGCGACCCGCGGCCGCAGCCGGTCCCCGAGGTGCACGAGACGACGCTGCCCAACGGGCTGCGGCTGGTCGTCGTCCCCCGGCCGGGGGTTCCGCTGGTCGAGCTGCGGCTTCGGGTGCCCTTCGCCGCGGCGACGCCGCGCGCCGCCGCGACGCACACGGCCCGCACCTCCGTGCTCTCCGGAGCGGTGCTGCTGGGAACGGCGGCGCACGACCAGCTGCAGCTCGCCCAGCTGCTGCAGACCCAGGGCGCGGAGCTGTCGGTGTCGGCCGATCCGGACCGGCTGCTGTTGGCCACCACGATGCTCCCGGACGGCCTGGGCCCGGTCCTCCGGCTGCTCGCCGAGCTGCTGAGCACGGCGACCTATCCGGGCGGGCAGGTCGAGGCCGAGCGCGAGCGCGTCGTGGAGCGGATCCGGATCGCCCGGTCCCAGCCCGGGGTGGTCGCCCGGAGCGCGCTGGCCGCCCGCCGCTACGGCGCCCATCCCTACGCCCACCAGCTGCCGGACGCCGAGCTGGTCGGCTCGGTGACCCCGGCCGCGCTGCGCCGGCTGCACCGGGACCGGGTGCTGCCGGCCGGGAGCACGCTCGTCCTGGTCGGCGACATCGACCCGGCCTCGGCCGGCGACGTCGTCGGCGACGCGCTGGCCGGCTGGGCGGCGGAGGGGACGGCCGTCGCCGCACCGCCGGTGCCGATCCTGGCGGCGGGCCACCTGGAGGTGGTGGACCGCCCCGGCGCCGTCCAGTCCAACGTGCGGCTGGGCGGCCCGGCCCCGGCCCGCACCGATCCGGAGCTGCCGGCGGTCCGGCTGGCCAGCATGGTCTTCGGCGGCTACTTCTCCTCCCGGCTGGTGGAGAACATCCGCGAGCGCCGGGGGTACACCTACAGCCCGCGCAGTTCCGTGGAGCACCTGATGGGCGGATCGTCCTTCGTCGTGGAGGCCGACGTCGCGACCGAGGTGACCGGCCCGGCCTTCCTGGAGACGTGGTACGAGCTGGGCCGGATGGCCGTCACCGCGGTCACCGAGGCGGAGCTGGAGTCGGCCCGTCGGTACCTGCTGGGCACGCTGGCCCTGGGCACTGCCACGCACGCCGGGCTGGCCAGCACCCTGTCCGCGCTGTTCGGCGCCGGACTGCCCGCGGAGTGGCTGGCCGACCACCAGCGCGCGCTGGCGACGGTGACCGTCGAGGAGGTGGCCGCGGCGTCCCGGCGCTGGCTGTCGCCGGCCGGGCTGACCGCCGTCGTCGTCGGGGACGCCGACGCGATCGCCGAGCCGCTGCGCGCCCTCGGCCCGGTCGACGTCACCGCCTCGGCAGCCCGGGCGGCACAGGCGTGACGAGCGAACGCGTTCCCGCCGAGGTCTCCACGGCGGACGGGGAGCACGGCGTTCCGCCGGGCGGCAGCACCCCGGCGGACAATCCTGCGCCGAGCGCCACGGCGGACTGGCCGACCACCGCCATCTCCACGCCCGGCGCGGTGCCGGTCCTGTCCCGGGCCGCCCACGATCGCGGTCACCTGGAGCGCGCACTGCCCGACCCCGCCCGCGGTCGCCCGGTCCGGGTGCTCACCGTCGACGACCGGCGCACGGTGCCGGTGCACGAGGGGCCCGGCGGACCGCGGCTGGCCTACGACGAGCGGCCCGCTCTGCCGGCCGGGGCGATCTACCTGGGCGAGGCGGACGGCGTGGTCTACGCGGCCGTCCGCGGGCAGCGCGCGCTCACCGTCAACGGCCGTCCGGTCGACCAGTGGGCCGGGCTCCGGGAGCTCGGGGCCGCCCTCGGCGACCTGGACGCCGGGCTGCTGGCCCAGGCGATCGGCATCGTCGAGTGGCACGAGCGCAACCGGTTCAGCCCGCTGTCCGGCGCGGCGACGACCGTCGAACGCGCCGGCTGGGTGCAGCGGGACACGGTCACCGGGACCGAGATCTTCCCCCGCACCGATCCCGCGGTGATCATGCTGGTCCACGACGGCGGGAACCGCTGCGTGCTCGGCCGGCAGGCCGTGTGGCCGCCGGGGCGGTTCTCCATCCTGGCGGGCTTCGTCGAGCCAGGGGAGTCCGCCGAGGGAGCGGTGGTCCGCGAGGTCGCCGAGGAGGTCGGGCTGGCGGTCACCGACGTCCGGTACGTCGCCAGCCAGCCCTGGCCGTTCCCGCAGTCGCTCATGCTCGGCTTCGTCGCCCGCGCCCTGGACGACGAGCTGCGGGTGGACCACGACGAGATCGAGGAGGCCCGCTGGTTCAGCCGGGACGAGCTCCGTGCCGGCGCCGGCCCGAAGGCGCTTCCCCCGGAGGTCTCCATCGCCCGGCACATCATCGACCGCTGGTTGGACGACGAGCTTCCCCCCACGCCTCGCTAGAAGGCGCGCGCCGGGACCCTGCAGGGGGTTGTCGAGAGAGCGGCCCTGCAGAAGGCCATCAGGAGAAGCGGCCCTGCAGGACCAGGGCGGGGCGGTCGGGGTGGTCGGCGAGGACCACGGCGTCGGCCAGGGACGCCGGGTCCACCTCCTCGTCGTACCGGTCGAACGCCGGCAGCTCCCACGACTGCGCGGCGGCCATCCGCCGCCGGCGGGCCGCCGGGCTGACCCGGATGTGGACGACGAGGTCGAAGGCCAGTCCGACGCCCTGCAGCAGGGGCCCGGGCACCAGCAGCACCCCACCCGGCGGAGCGCGGCGGTACCCGGCGCGGGCGGCACGATCGCGCCGGACGTCCCACAACGCCGGCAGGAAGTCCCCGCTGCCGCCTGGCCCGGTGCGGTCGAGCACCTCCCGGGCCAGCGCGCCGGCGTCCAGCCAGTCGGTGTACCGGGCGTCGGGGTCGGTGCGGCCGTGTTCCAGGCGCAGCGACGCCGGCCGGTAGAAGCCCACGGACGGCACGACGACCGCGGGCCGGCTCCGGGCCGGCAGCAACTCGGCCAGCCGGTCGGCCAACGCCCCGGGCCCGGCCGTGCTGGGCCCGCCCGGCGGCACCGCCAGCTCCGGGCCGTCGACCCCGACCCGCAGCGCGGCGGCCCCGGGGTCGGCGGGCACGGCCGCGATCAGGTCGGCCAGCAGGTCGGTGAGCGCGCCGGGGGACAGCGGGCGCGGAGAACTCAGGAGTGCGCACCCGCCTCGGTACCGGGCATCTCGGCGTGCCCGGAACGGGTGCGGGTCACCCGCCGTGAGGAGGCCGACGGTTGCCCGGCCCGCGCGTCGGCGCCGGAACCACCGGCCGGCCGCGGCCCGACCGGTGCTTCGGTGATCTGGTGCGCTCCACGGCCCGGGCACGGCTCGGCGGAGGCGGCCGAGAGCAGACCATCGAGGACCTCGCGGGCCAGCTCGGCAGCCGGCCGGTTCTGCGACCGGGCCCGGTGGCGCAGCTCGTCGAACGCCTCGCGCGGACAGCTCCCGTGCCGCTCGGCGAGCACGCCGATGGCCCGCTCGATCGAGACCCGGGCGGCCAGCGCGTGCTCCAGTTGCCCGACCGTGCGGCGCAGCCGGGCCAGTTCGGCGTCCCGGGGGTCGGCCTCCGCCGACCCGTCCGCGGGGCCGCCACGCGCGGCGAGTCGGGCCTGCCGGCCGGGCTCGGGAACTGCTCCGGCCTCCTCGGCGACCAGATCGGCCAGCGCCATGGCCTCGACCAGGGGCAGCGCGCAGACCGGGGCGTCCTGCGGGACCTGGACGGCCACCGGACCGTCCGAGGTGCCGGGCAGTGATCCGGGTGTCAGGGGGATCCACCCGCGGGCAGTGCGGACCAGGACGACGGCCGGCTGACCGGCGGGGGTGCGGACCACGTCCTCCGGCCACACGGCGTAGCCCCGGCCCGCCGCAAGCGTGTCCGCACCGTTCTCCGGTGGGCACGGAACGGATCTGCTCACCGCACCCTCCCTCGGCTCCGGCGGGTCTGCCGCCGGAACGTCGTGCGCACACTTCCACAGCGCCGCCGGGCCTTGTCACCCGCCGTCGGCCGCGGGGGCCCTCACGCGCCGGGCAGCCCCGACAGCTGGGCCTTGACCTCGTCGATGCTGGGGTTGGTGAGGGCGCTCCCGTCGGCGAAGACGAGGGTCGGCACCGTGCGGTTGCCACCGTTGGCCTGCATGACGAGGTCCGCCGCGCTCTCGTCGGTCTCGATGTTGACCTCGGCGTACTCGATGCCCTCACGCTGCAGCATCTTCTTCAGCCGTACGCAGTAACCACACCAGCTCGTGGTGTACATCGTCACGGCCGTTCCAGGAGCGCTCATCAGGGGAATCCTCTCTCGCCTGCACCGACCCGGGCCACCCGGGGCGGGTGACCGGTCGACCGGCCTCCGGCTGGCAACGCCGGGCTCCTGGGGATGCTTCCCCGGCCATCGGCCACGGGCTGGGAGGATCGGGTGCGTGGGCATGCCGCGGATCGACTCAGCACCGGACACCAGCGGGGACAGGGAGGCCGCCGACGCCGCCGAGCAGGTCCTCGCCGGCCTGGACGAGCAGCAGCGCGCCGCGGCCCTCGCGGTGCAGGGGCCGGTATGCATCCTGGCCGGTGCCGGCACCGGCAAGACCCGCACCATCACGCACCGCATCGCCTACGGCGTGCACACCGGTGTCTACGTGCCCGAGCAGGTGCTCGCGGTCACGTTCACCGCCCGGGCCGCCGGTGAACTGCGCGGCCGGCTGTCCGCGCTGGGCGTCGGCGGAGTGCAGGCGCGCACCTTCCACGCCGCGGCGATGCGCCAGCTGCGCTACTTCGCCCCCCGGGTGCTGGGCGGCCCGATGCCCGAGCTCATCGAGAACAAGCTACGGGTGGTCGCGGCCGCGGCGTCCCGGGCCCGGCTGTCCACCGACCGCACCAGCCTGCGTGACCTGGCCAGCGAGATCGAGTGGGCCAAGACCACGCTCGCCACGCCGGAGGACTACCCGTCCCGGGCGAAGGCGGCCGGCCGCGAGGCCCCGTTCGAGGCGGCGGCGGTGGCCGAGGTCTACCGCAGCTACGAGTCGGCCAAGCAGCGCGACGGCGCCCTGGACTTCGAGGACCTGTTGCTGGTCACCGCCTACGCCCTGGAGGAGCACCGCGACGTCGCCCGGGAGGTGCGCGGCCAGTACCGGCACTTCGTGGTGGACGAGTACCAGGACGTGAACCCGCTGCAGCAGCGGCTGCTGGACGCCTGGCTGGGCGGCCGGGCCGACGTCTGCGTCGTCGGCGACCCCAACCAGACCATCTACTCCTTCACCGGCGCCGACCCCGACCATCTGCTGGGCTTCGCCGACCGCTATCCCGACGCCGAGGTCGTCAAGCTCGAGCGTGACTACCGCTCCACGCCGCAGGTGGTCGGGCTGGCCAACAAGCTGATCGGGCAGGCTCCGCCGCGACGCGGGCTGCCCGGCCTGCGCCTGCTGGGTCAGCGGCGGGACGGCGCGGAGCCGCGCTTCGTCGAGCACCCCGACGAGCCGTCGGAGGCAGCCGCGGTGGCCCGGGCCTGCCGGGAACTGGTGGACGGCGGCCTGCCGGCCAGCGAGATCGCCGTGCTCTTCCGGATCAATGCCCAGTCCCAGGTCTACGAGTCCGCGCTCACCGACGTCGGCGTCCCGTACGTGCTCAAGGGCGGCGAGCGGTTCTTCGAGCGGCCGGAGGTGCGCGAGGCGCTGCTGCTGCTGCGCGGCGCAGCGGCGGGCGGCAGCGAGCCCGGGGCGCTGGTGCCGACGGTCCGGGACGTGCTGGCCTCGACCGGCTGGGTGGAGCACCGGCCGCCGGCCGGCGGCGCCGCCCGGGACCGCTGGCAGTCGCTGGCCGCGCTGGTCGACCTCGCCGTCGACCTGGTCGCGGAGGAGCCGACACTGGACCTGCCCGGGTTCGTCGCCCATCTCGCCGAGCGGGCCAGCGCCCAGCACGCACCGACCGTCCAGGGCGTGACACTGGCGTCCATGCACGCGGCCAAGGGCCTGGAGTGGGACGCCGTCTTCGTGGTCGGCCTGGTGGACGGGGTGCTGCCGATCGCCCAGTCGCTGGGCCGGCCGGACGCGGTGGAGGAGGAACGCCGGCTGCTGTACGTCGCGGTCACCCGGGCCCGCGAGCAGCTGACGCTGTCCTGGTCCCTCGCGCGCAACCCGGGTGGGCGGCGGTCCCGGCCGCGCAGCAGGTTCCTCGACGGGCTGGCCCCCGACGCCGCGGCGCCGCTGACCCGCCGTTCGGCCAAGCGGCCCAAGGTGGTGCTGGACGGCGAGGCGGGGGAGCGGTTCGAGCGGCTGCGCGCCTGGCGCAGCAGCACCGCACAGGCAGCGTCCGTGCCGGCCTACGTGGTGTTCACCGACGCCACGCTGCAGGCGATCGCCGAGGCGCGGCCGGCGTCCCTGCGGGAGCTGTCCGGGCTGCCGGGTATTGGGTCGCGCAAGCTGGAGCTCTACGGGGACGGCGTGCTGGCCACCCTCGCGGGATGAGAGCCGGAAGAAGGGTGGTCCGCGGCTTTCGGAAGCCGCGTTAATTGCGTTGACCCGGCTCGGCGGGCTCGCCTAACCTTCCCTCACACCACCTGGCAGTGACCAGGAGCACGATCGAGCGCGACGTCAGCACGACGACCACGACAGCAGGGAGCCCGGCCGGCAGGCCGTGCTCCGGACTCCGGGAGGAGGGGATCCGAGTGAGCAGCATCGACATCACCATGACCGGCGCAGCGGGCGCGGCCCCGACGCCGGCTGCCGTCGTGTGCCCGTCGCTCCGGGTCGCCCGCGTCGGGGCCTTCGGACCACTGACCCTGGCGCCCGCGCCGCAGCACCGGGGGACCGGTCTGCCCACCGCCGGCACCACCGCTGTCCGCCGGCGGGGCTGGATCGGGTCCGGCACCGGTTTCGGCACGTCCACCGCGCAGCACAGCGCCGGCTCCGCCTTCATCGCGGAGCGCACCACCACCACCAGCAGCACCCCGGGTGACCTGCCCCCGAGAGATCCACTGAGCTAGCAGCTCAGCTGGTCCTCCTCGAGGCCGCGGAACCCGGACACCGGGATCCGCGGCCTTCGTCCTCTCTCCGGACGTCCGCTCCGGACCCCACCCCGACTCCGGTCGGCGGGGCCCCGTCGACCGGTCGCAACGAGGAAGCAGAGGAGGAGCGGCCGTGCAGCACACGATCGAGAGGCCGGCGTCGCAGCGCCGTCCGGATCTCGACCGCTCGCACACGTCCACGAGTGGGCTCCCGCCGACCGGACCCCAGCCGGTGGTCCGGCGGGCCCTGCCCTGCCGGGTGCAGGACCCCGACCTGTGGTTCGCCGAGAGCCCCACCCAGCTCGAGCACGCGAAGTCGCTGTGCGGTGAGTGCCCCGTCCGCAGCGCCTGCCTGGCCGGCGCGCTGGACCGGGCCGAGCCGTGGGGCGTCTGGGGCGGAGAGATCTTCGACCACGGCGTGGTGATCGCCCGCAAGCGGCCGAGGGGCCGTCCCCGCAAGGTGACCGCCGGTGCGGCGGCGTGACCCAGCCCCGGGAGCACCGAGCCACCAACGACCGAGCCACCGACGACCGAGCCACCAACGACCGAACGACCAGCGCGGCGCCGCCGGACGGCGCCACTTCCGAAGGACGAGAGATGCACCTGATCGAGCACGACCTGGCCCGCAATCACATGCGGGAACTGCAGACCCGGGCGGACACCGCCGCGCGGGCACGCCGGCTGATCGCCGCACGTCGGTGGACCCGCCGGGCCGAGCGCGCCTCCCAGCGGGCGGCCCGGGCCAGCGCCGCGGTGCGGTGAACCGAGCACATCGGGTCGGTCGGCGCGATGCACGCGTGTCTGCCGCATTGCACGCGCTGCACCTCGTGCTGAGCGGACGAGGAGCGTGCAAGGCGGCGGCTCCGCCCGTGCGTTCTGCGAGGACGACAGGTCATCCGGCGAAGCCGGGCAACCATTCCTCGCAGACGCCGCGGTAGGGAGCCTCCGCGTCGAGCTGGCAGAGCACGCCGATCGACCCGATGGTGACCCGGTGGATGAGCAGGTAGGCCGGCGGCAGGTTCAGCTGCCGGCCCAGCCTGTTGGCTTCGCTGCGCGGGTCACCGATCCGCATCGCCTGCTCCTGCATCCACTTCCGGGTGAACATGAACGTCGGGTTCGCCACCGGGGCCAGCAGCGGCAGGAGGTAGTCGAGCACACCTTGCGCGTCCACCTCCACGGACGGCCGCACGAAGCCCTCCGCCCGCAGATCGGCGAGCACGTCCTCGGCTCGACCTTCCAGTGCCCAGCGCACCAGCCGGCCGATCGGCTCGGGGTGACCGTCGGGCAGGCGGGCGGTGGCACCGAAATCGATGACGCCGAGCCGGCCGTCGGGCACCAGCCGGAAGTTGCCCGGATGCGGATCGGCGTGCAGCAGCCCGGCCCGCTCGGGGCCGGAGAAGTGCAGCACCGCCATCAGGTACCCGGCCCGGTTGCGCTGCTCGCGGGTGCCCTCGGCGATCACCCGGGACAGCGGGACGCCCTCCAGCCACTCCGAGACGATGACCTTCGGCGCGCTGGCCACGACCCGCGGGACGACGATCTGCTCGTCGTCGTCATACGCCGCGGCGAAGGCACGCTGCGCGTCGGCCTCCAGGACGTAGTCGAGCTCCTCGACCACGCGGGCCTTGAGCTCGGCGATCAGCGGCTTGACCTCCATGCCCGGGAAGAGCGCGGCGAACAACCGGGCGAACCGGGCGAGCTGGTTGAGGTCGGCCATCAGCGCGGTGCCCGCACCCGGGTACTGGATCTTCACCGCGACGTCGCGGCCGTCGTGCCAGGTCGCGCGGTGCACCTGCCCGATGCTGGCCGCAGCGGCCGGGGCGTCGTCGAACTCGCGGAAACGCTCCCGCCAGCGGCCGCCGAGCTGCTGGGAGAGGACCGAGTGCACGGTGCGCACCGGCATCGGCGGCGCCGCCTCCTGCAGCTTGGTCAGCGCCTCCCGGTAGGGGCCGGCCACCTCCTCGGGCACGGCGGCCTCGAAGACGGACAGCGTCTGGCCGAGCTTCATGGCGCCGCCCTTGAGCTGGCCCAGGACGGCGAAGAGCTGCTCGGCGGTCCGTTGCTGCAGCTCGGCGTTGACCTCCTCCGCCGGGCGGCCGGACAGCCGCTTGCCGATGCCCAGGGTGGCCCGTCCCGCAGCGCCCAACGGCAACGAGGCCAGCCGCGCCGTCCGGGACACTGCCCCTCGGGGGATGTCCCGACCGGTGTCACTCACCAGGTCATTGTCCCCTGTGCCGACCCGCCGTGCGGGCGGCGGCCCCGCAGGGGCACGCCGGGTGGGCCGGCCAGCGGCGGATCGCCGGCAGGAAGGCCGGTGGCCGTAGGTCCAGGGTGGCCTCCAGCACCGCCGGGGCACCGGCACCGTCCAGGTGGGCGAGGGCCTGCACCGCCGCCGTCACCGCGGTCAGCAGACAGGTCACGGTCGACCCGCTGGGCGGGGGATCCGCGGCCGCCAGCTGGGCCGACAACCGGGGCCACGCCGGGTCCGCGTCCCGCCGGTGAGCCTCCGCGCAGCGCAGGCAGCTGGTGGTCCCGGGCAGCACCAGCGGACCGACGACGCCGGTCTCCCCGCGGACGGTGGCCACCAGGTGCGGTGTGCCGTCACGCTGCAGGGCGACGTGCAACGGGTCGGCGGCCGCCCAGGGCCGGCACAGCACGACGAGGTCGGGCGTGCGGTCGGGCGGCAGCGGCCGCAGGTCGGTCAGCGGGTTGGCCCGGCGGACGGCGTCGGCCGCAGCGAGCGCCCGCGGGCGGCCCTCGTCGCCGGCGGTGACCCCGCCGACGACCGCATCGGCCGCGGTGGCGGCGCCCCGGTCCCGCACGTGCACCCGGCCCACCCCGCTGGCGGCCAGCAGGGCCGCCAGCGGAGCACCGACCCGGCCGGCACCGTCCACGA
>JAICZD010000107.1 GCA_025933855.1 Modestobacter sp.
CAGGCACGAGCACCGGAGCGGCGTCGTGAACCCGCCGGTCGCCGTCCTCGCGGCGGTGTCGACGCCGGCGCTGCTGACCTGCGTGGTCCTCGCCGCCGTGCTCGGAATCGCGGTTGGCCTGCTCGCCGCCACGTTCGCCGGCCGGCGGCGCCGATCGCGGCCGGCCGTTCCCGCCGCCGCCGCTGCGGCCGGGACCTCCGACGCGCCGGCTCGCGGCTGGGCCACGGCGCTGGAGGTCGACGACCTGCCGGGCTTCCTGGACTCCCCGCCCGGCATGCCCCGGTCCACCGGCCCCGCCGCCGAGGGGCAACCGTCCTGCGGCGGCACGTCCACCGGCGCCACCGCCACCGTGCCGCACGGTCCCGGCAGCGGAGGTTCGACCGCCCCCTCCACCCGCTCGTCCGTGGTGCTCATGACCGTCGCCGCCGCGGTCCTCGTCTCGCTGGCCGTCGCGATCGCCATGATCTCGGGCACACCCGCGGAAGGGACCAGCGCCGCGGCCGGGCGCCCGGCCGTGCCCTCGACGACCGCCGCCTCCCCCACCCCGGGGCCGCACGCGCCCGCGACCGTGCCGGCCGGCGCGCCGCCTCCCGTGGCTCCGTCCGCCGCGCCCCCCACGGCTGCCGGCACCCCTGCGGCCGCGCTGGCGCTCAGCTCCGTGCCGGTGGGCAGTCACGGCCTGACCGCCAGCGTCACCTTCGGCGGCGTGGTGCTCGAGCAGCGGGCGGTCGGGCTCACCGTCACCTATCCCAGCCTGAGCGTGAGCACCGACGGGGCACGCGCACTGGCCCACGTGCGGTTGCCGACGTTCAACTGCCTGGCCGGCGAGCCGCCCGCGGACCCGCTCGCGGCCGGCTGCGTCCGCTCGCTGACGGAGTACGCGGACCTCGCGGCTCCGCAGCTGCGGGTCGACCGCAACGGCGACCGGCTCGACGTGGCGGGGCTCTTTCCCACCTACACCCGACCCAACGGCAGCCCGCCGGCCTACACCGGGCGGGTGTACCGGCTCGATGCCACCGTCTCCCCGACCGGCGCGGTCGACGGCTCCCGGGCGACCGCGACCGGCACCCTGCGGATCGGGATGGACAGCGCGCCGACCATCCCCGAGCCCGGCCTCAACGTGGTGGAGTTCCCCGGCTGAGCGCGCCGCCCCGCGCGGCCGGGACGCCAGGGACCGGGTGCGACGGGCGGGGCGGCCGGGGAGTGGGCTGCATCACCGGCCGCCGGTAGACGTCCGGATCGCCGTTATCCTCGCCAGGTCGCGTGGTGGACGTCGCCCCCGCCCGCCTGCCCCCGCTCCGGGAGATCCATGTCGTTCGCCTCGCCCGTGTTCCTCTGGTACTTCATGCCCGCCACGCTGCTGGCGTACTGGGTGCTCCCCCGTACCTGGCGCAACGGCCTGGTGGCCGTGGTCAGCCTGGTCTTCTACACCTGGGGCGCGGGGCCGTACACGTTCCTGCTGCTGTCGGCGATCGCGGTCAACTTCGCGGCCGGGCTGCTGATCGACGCCGACCGGTTCGCCGACCGCCCCGGGTTCCGCCGCTCGGTGCTGTGGGGGGCGATCGCCTGGGACCTGGGCATCCTGGCCATCTGGAAGTACGCGGGCTTCGCGTCGCGGCAGGTCGACGCCCTGTCCGGCGCGCTGGGCCTGGGCTCCAGCCCGATCGTGGACCTGGCGCTGCCGATCGGCATCTCGTTCTTCACCTTCCACCACCTCTCCTACGTGGTGGACGTGTACCGGCACAGCCGCCGCGCGCAGAAGAGCCCGGTGCAGTTCGTCACCTACATCGCGATGTTCCCGCAGCTGGTGGCCGGGCCGATCGTCCGGTACCACGAGATCGCCGACCAGCTGGCCGACACCGACCGCAACCGGGCCGACGACTTCGCGCTGGGCTTTCCGCGGTTCGCCTGGGGCCTGACCAAGAAGGTGCTGATCGCCGACACCATCGCGCCGGTCGCGGACGCCGCCTTCGCCACCTCCGGCGGCGACATGACCACCGCGACCGCCTGGCTCGGGGCGCTGGCCTACACGCTGCAGCTGTACTTCGACTTCTCCGGCTACTCCGACATGGCCATCGGCCTGGGCCTGATGCTCGGCTTCAAGCTGCCGGAGAACTTCGACCGGCCGTACTCGGCGGTGTCCATCACCGACTTCTGGCGGCGGTGGCACATGTCGCTGTCCCGCTGGTTCCGCGACTACGTGTACATCCCCCTCGGCGGCAACCGCGAGGGGGCGGTCAAGACCTACCGCAACCTGATCATCATCTTCGTGGCCACCGGTTTCTGGCACGGGGCGAACTGGACCTTCCTGGTCTGGGGCCTCTACCACGGCGCGCTGATGCTGATCGAGCGCACCACCGGCACCGGCCGGCTGACCGCAGCCGGACCGCAGCTGGTCGCCCGCCGGGCCCTGACGTTCCTGCTCGTGGTGATCGGCTGGGTGTTCTTCCGCGCGCAGAGCATCGGGCAGGCGCTGATGATGCTGCGGCACAGGTTCGTCCCGTCGGGCCTCGGGCTCCCCGAGGGCGTCGCCGTCTCGCTGACGCACACCCGCAGCGTGATGCTGGTGCTCGCGTTGCTGGTGGTCCTGCTGCCGGGGTCGTTCGTGCTGGGCCGGGTCCTGGAGACCAGCCGCAGCCGACGGGCGGTCGTGACCCGGTTCGCGGTGATGGCCGTCGCCGGTACCTACGCGGGCGTGCTGGTCGCGGCCGGCACCTTCAGCCCGTTCCTCTACTACCAGTTCTAGGGACCGCCGTCGTGACGATCGATACCAGGGAGCAAGCGCCCACCCAGGCGCCGCCACCGCACCGCCGCCGCCGGCGGGTGCGCCTGCCGCGCCGTCCGGTGGCCTTCCTGCTCGCCCTGGTCTTCTTCTTCGGACCGCTGGGCGCGTTCCTGCTCGGTGCGCGTCCGCAGGCGATCGAGAACCGGCCGCTGGCGCAGTTCCCGTCGCCGTCGGACGGCTGGTCGTTCTTCCCCGAGTTCACCACCTGGGCCACCGACCACCTCCCGCTGCGCGGGGAGGCCGTCCGCGGGAACGCGGCGTTCTCCGAGCGGGTGTTCGGCGAGCCGCCGTCCTACCGCACCGAGGCCGGCACCGGCGGCGGGCCGACCGCCGGCGTGCCCTCCGGGGACGGCACCGCGACCGACACCACCCAGCAGCAGGGGGCCCAGTACCCCCAGGTGTTGGCCGGCAAGAACGGCTGGCTCTACTACGGCCAGGACGCCGCCAACCTGTGCCAGCCCACCCGGACGGTGCCGGAGGTGCTCACCCGGCTGAACCGGCTGGCGGCCGCGGTGCAGGCCTCCGGACGGCGGTTCGTGCTGACCGTGGCTCCGGACAAGAGCACGATCCATCCCCAGGACCTGCCGGACACCTACCTCGGGAAGGGCTGCTCGGAGCAGCGGCGCAGCGAGTTCTGGCAGGCGCTGGCCCGGACGCCGCCGTCGGGCTACCTCGATCTGCGCGGCCCGCTGGAGTCCGAGATCCGGCGCAGCGGGGACCCGGTCTACCGCCCGACGGACACCCACTGGGGCCCGCGCGGCGCCGCTGTCTACGTCCAGGCCCTCGCCGGCCGGCTGGACCCGGCCCTGGCGGCCAGCACGTCGGTGGTGGAGACCGGTCGGAGCACCGAGCCCGGTGACCTCGGCGTGATGATCGGGCAGCCCTCGGACGACCCGGTGCAGGGGGTGGAGCTGAGCCGCCCCGGGGTCACCCCGGTGGGCCGGGACAGCCTGCGGTTGCCGGAGATGCCGTTCGGGCCGGAGACGTTCACCGACACGACCAGCGGCGCCCCGCTGTTCGGTCCGAAGACGCTGCTGCTCGGCGACTCGTTCAGCAGCGCGTCCGCGGACATGCTCGGCGGGCTCTTCTCCAGCGTCACGCTGCTGCACAACGAGGTCGCCGGCCAGTACCCCCAGGCCGTCGCCGACCTGATGGTGGACAACGACGTCGTCGTCTACGAGATCGTCGAGCGGACCATCGCCTCCGGGCGGGGCGCGCTGATCGAGGACGCCTCCCTGGACGCCATCGAGAAGACGCTCGCGGCGCACCCCCGCTGAGTCAGCGGACCGGTGCCCGGTGGCCGGTCCGCCACAGCCCCGCGGACGCGGTCAGCGCGACCACCGGCGACCCCAGCTCCGAGCGGAGCCCGCCGACCTCGGACCACCCCCACCACGGCCAGCGGCCCGGGTGGCCGGGACCGCCGGTGTCCAGCAGGGTCACCAGGCCGGCAGCGATCTCTCCTCCACCGCTCGCTCCCGCGGCCGGGACGACGGCGACCTCCAGGGCGCCGATCGCGGCATGCAGACGCGCGGCCGCGCGGGCGAACGGCCGGTCGGCGGCGGGCACGCGGGAGAGCAGCGCGGGCAGCCGGCGCTCGACCTCGGCGGCGTCGGTGCTGCGCACGACCCCGGGGACGCCGTCCAGCTCGTCCACGAGCCGGCGACTGCGGCTGTTGGCGATGGAGGCGGTGGGCAGCGCTGCGGCGAGCCGGCCCAGGGTGGGGTCGCCCATCGGCAGCCCGCCCAGGCGCAGGGTCCACGGCCCCCGCAGCCGGTGCAGGAAATCCGACAGCGCGTCGGCGAGTCGGCTGGCGGCATCGTCGTCCCGGGCGTACAACCGGCTCGACGGGTGCCCGCCCGGAACGGGCCGGGCCGCGTTGCCCAGCAGGGTGACCGCGGTCGCCGGGCCCCGCCGGCGGGACGACAGCAGGGCCAGGCCGTCGCGGCGGCCCTGCGGGTGCTCGATCACCACCGCCCGCGGGCGGTCGGGCGCGTACAGGGGGGCGGACAGCGCGTTCAGCACGGCGGTCAGCCACGGCCCCCGGGCGGTGACCGGACTTGCGAGATCGGCGATCAACGGTGCTGCGGCCCGGATCTCACGGGCCACGTCGGCGCGTCCGACGGCGACCCGGATGACCACCGAGCCAGTCGACCACACCCGAGGAGCGGGCGGGCGACCCGTGGCCCCTCCAGCGGCCCGCCCCGAGCGTGCGAGGGGTGGGGAGGAGGGGCTCCTCTCTCAGGCGGTGCGGCGGCGCAGCCGCCGGCGCTCACGCTCGGACAGGCCGCCCCAGATACCGAAGCGCTCGTCGTTGGCCAGGGCGTACTCCAGGCACTCGGCCCGGACCTCGCAGCCGGTGCAGATCTTCTTCGCCTCGCGGGTCGAGCCGCCCTTCTCCGGGAAGAAGGCCTCGGGGTCGGTCTCGGCGCACAGAGCGCGCTCCTGCCAGCCCTGGTCCTCGTCCGGGCCGCCGATGAGGCCGCCCAGCAGGCCGCCGGTCAGGCCGGCGTCGAAGGCCACCCCGCCGCCGGAGCCCAGGCCCAGGACGTCGGCCGCGTAAGCAGCCGGCGCTGCACCGGCCGCTGCGCTCTTGTACTCGCTCAACCACGACACCTCAGCCACCACGATGCGTCCCCTCACGTCTCGTCACGGGCGGTGCGTCCACGGGCGGTTCCCGATCGGCCAGCGCCTGATGACAACGTCGGAATTACACGCGTGTCGTTGAGTCGGGGTCAAGTTGACGAGGTGTAACGCCGAGCCCCTCCAGTCACACCTGTAACGTGTCGTCCCTGGGGGGTCACCCAGCACCTCGACACGCCGCGCCGACCGGCAGGATCTGCCCAGTGAGGCACGCGGGTTTCGTCCACATCGTTCCGGCTCCCGGCCTCCTGCCCAGGGCCTTTCGGTGCACTTCTGCCCATCAGGCACCATGGAGCAGTGCACATCGTCGTTCTGGCCGGAGGCGTCGGCGGAGCCCGTTTCCTGCGCGGTGTGCTCGCCGCTGCGCCCGGCGCCGAGGTCACCGCGGTGGTCAACACCGGCGACGACGTGACGCTGCACGGCCTGCGGATCTGCCCCGACCTGGACACCGTGATGTACACGCTGGGTGACGGGATCGACGAGGAACGCGGGTGGGGCCGGCGCGGTGAGACCTGGACGGTCAAGGACGAGCTGGCCGCCTACGGCGCCGAACCGTCGTGGTTCGGGCTCGGCGACCGCGACCTCGCCACCCACCTCGTCCGCACCCGGATGCTGGACGCCGGCTATCCGCTGTCGGAGGTGACCGCGGCGCTGGCCGACCGGTGGCGACCCGGCGTGCGACTGCTGCCGATGAGCGATCAGCGGGTGGAGACGCACGTGGTGGTGACCGACCCGGCGACCGGGCGCCCGGCGGCCATCCACTTCCAGGAGTGGTGGGTGCGGCACCGTGCCGAGCTGACCGCCGGAGCGTTCGTCCAGGTCGGTGTGGACGACGCCCGCCCGGCACCCGGGGTGGTCGAGGCCCTCGCCACCGCCGACGCCGTGCTGCTCGCCCCGTCCAACCCGGTGGTCTCCATCGGCACCGTGCTCGGCGTCCCCGGCATCCGCGACGCGGTGCGCGCGGCCGCCGGGCGGGTCGTCGGGATCTCCCCCGTCGTCGGCGGGCAGGTGGTCCGCGGCATGGCGGACCGCTGCCTGCCGGTGGTCGGGGTCGAGGTCAGCGCCGAGGGCGTGGGCCGGCACTACGGCGCCCGGGCCGACGGCGGCCTGCTGGACGCCTGGCTGGTGCACACCGGCGACACCGCCGAGGTGCCGGGCGTCGACGTGCGGGCCGTGCCGCTGCTGATGAGCTCCCCGGAGGCGACCCGGGCGATGGCCCGGGCCGCGCTGGACGCCGCTGATGCCTGAGAGGGACCGCGAGCCCGCTGAGCCGCCCCTGGGCCCCCCGCCGGGCCTCTCCGTGCACCCGGTGTCGGGGCTGCCGGAGTTCGGCCCGGGCGACGACCTCGCTGCGGCGGTGGCCGCCGCGGCACCGTGGCTGGCCGATGGCGACGTCCTGGTGGTGACCTCCAAGGTCGTCTCGAAGGTCGAGGGCAGCCTGCTGCGGGTCGCGCCGGGCACCGACCGGGAGGCCGCCCGGCAGCGGGCGGTCGACGCCGAGACGGTGCGGGTGGTGGCCCGGCGCGGGCCGCTGAAGATCGTCCAGACCCGGCACGGCTGGGTCGTCGCCGCGGCCGGGATCGACGCCTCCAACACCGCCGCGGACACCCTCGTGCTGCTGCCCGAGGACGCCGACGCCTCGGCCCGGCGGCTGCGCGCCCGGCTGGCCGACCTGTGCGGGGTCTCCGTCGGCGTGGTGATCAGCGACACCTTCGGCCGGCCGTGGCGGGACGGGCTGACCGACGTGGCCGTCGGTGCCGCGGGGCTGCCGGCGCTGATCGACCTGCGGGGTGCGGTCGATCCGCACGGCAACCGGCTGGAGACGACGCAGGTGGCGGTCGTCGACGAGCTCGCTGCGGCCGCCGACCTGGTCAAGGGCAAGCTGGCCGGCGTGCCGGTGGCCGTCGTCCGCGGGCTGTCGCTGGTCTCGCCCGGCTCGAGCACCGGGGACGCCGGCACCCGGCCGCTGGTGCGGCTGGGCCCCGGCGACCTGTTCCCGCTGGGCAGCCGCGACGTGGTGGCCGGCCGGGCGCCGGCGGGCGCGATCACGGCCCGGGCCGGGCAGCTGGACGCCGTCGCCGACGCCTTCCGGGTGGCCGCCGCCGCGCTGCCGGAGTTCCCCGTCGTGCTGTCCTACGGCCAGGACACCGACGGCGGCATCGACGTCCACCTGGCCGACGCCGCCACGCTGACCACGGCGCTCAACCTCGGGGCCGTGCTCGGCGCCGTCCTGGTGCACCTGCGGGCCGAGGGCTGGGCGACGCGCTGGGAGCCGGTGGGCACCCCGGGCGCCTCCTCGCTGGTCGGCCGGCTGTGGCTCGGGGACGCCACCCGCTGAGCGCCCGGTGGCCGCCGGCCGGCCCCGGCGGTCGGTCGGCGCCGGGCCGGCGCCGTCGGTTAGCGTCGGAACCGTGTAGATCCGCGAGCTCGCCGTCCCCGACAGCTACGTCCTGGACCTGGTGCCGCACGGTGACGCCCGGGGCCGCTTCACCGAGTGGTACCGCGCGGACGTGCTGGCCGGGGCCACCGGCTTCGGGCTGACGCTGGCCCAGGCCAACCACAGCGTGTCCGCGCGCGGGGTGCTGCGCGGCGTGCACTTCGCCCTGGTCCCGCCCGGCCAGGCCCAGTACGTGTACTGCCCGGCCGGGCGGGTGCTGGACGTCATCGTCGACATCCGGGTGGACTCCCCCACCTTCGGCGTCCACGACGCGGTGCTGCTCGACAGCGAGGAGCCCCGGGCCGTCTACCTGTCCGAGGGCCTGGGCCACGCCTTCGTCTCGCTGGCCGACGGCAGCTCCGTCACCTACCTGGTGTCCTCCGGCTACTCCCCCGGCCGCGAGTTCGGCGTCCACCCGATGGACCCGGCGCTGGACCTGCCCTGGCCCGACGACGTCGAGTTCGAGCTCTCCGCCAAGGACACCGCCGCACCCACCCTCGAGCAGGCCCGGGAGCAGCATCTGCTGCCCACGATGGCGCAGTGCAGCGCCCGCTACGCGCAGCTGCGCGAAGGCTGAACCGGCGCCCGGTCAGATCCCCCGGTAGTCGGTCGGCGCCATCCGCGGGCCGCGCTTGGGCGGCCGGCTGCCGCCGATCTCCAGCAGCCGCACCACCCGCTGGCGGTGACCGCGCCAGGGCTCGAGCAGCTCCAGCATGCCGGCGTCGTCGGTCTTCCGGCCGGCGAGCGACCAGCCGACCAGGTTCTTCAGGTGGTAGTCCCCCACGCTGACCGAGTCCGGGCAGCCCACGGCCCGCTGGGCCACCTCCGCCGCCGTCCACACGCCGATGCCGGGCACCGACCGGAGTCGCCGGCGGAGCTCGGCACAGTCCAGGTGGCCGTCGACCTCCAGCCGGGGGGCCACCGTGGCCACCGCGCGCAGCGCCCGCCGGCGGGCGCCGTCCAGGCCGCAGCGATGCCACTCCCAGTCGGTCACCGCCAGCACCCGCGCCGGGTCGGGGACGACCCGCATGCCCGCGGGCGCCGGGCCGGGCGCGGGCTCGCCGGCCAGCCGCAGCAGCTCCCGCCAGCTGCGGTGCGCCTCGATGCCGGTCACCTTCTGCTCCAGGACGGCGGGGACCAGGGCGTCCCAGGTCCGGCCGGTGCTGCCCAGCCGCAGCCACGGGTTGCCGCGGTGCAGCCGGGCCACCAGCGGATGCCGGTCGGCGGGGAAGTCGCCGGTCCGGTCGGCGGCTCCCAGCCAGCGCGGCACCGACGCCCCGGCCTCCGCCGCGCCCGGCCCCCACGCCGCCACCCGCACGCCCCCGCCGCCCCAGGCGATGCGTACGGTCGCCGGCCCCTCCGGCGTGCTGGTGGTGCGCCAGACGCCGTCCTCGGCGTAGCGCAGCGTCGGGTCGCCGGTGCCCCGCCGGTCCCGGGACAGCGTGCGGCGGACGTCCAGCGGCCAGTCCGGCCGCCAGAGGTCCTCGAAGCCCGGTACCGCGGGGGTGGTGGTCAGGCGGGGCTCCGAGGAAGACGGAACGAAGCACGGCCCCCTGGCGGGGGGCAGGGGCGGCCACCTTTCCGGGGCCCGCGCCGAGCGTGCGAGGCGCGGGGGTGAGGCCCCCTTCCAGGGGCCCGCCCTGAGCCTGCGAAGGGCGGGGAGGAAGGGGGTCCTTCGACCTTCATCAGCGTGGGGCCATCCGCAGTGCGCCGTCCATCCGGACGACCTCGCCGTTGAGGTACCCGTGCTCGACGATGGCCAGGGCCAGCTGGGCGAAGTCGGCCGGGCGGGCCAGCCGCTTGGGGAACGGGATGTTCGCCGCCAGGGCGGTGCGAGCCTCCTCCGGCAGCGAGCCGAGCAGCGGGGTGTCGACCAGCCCCGGGGCGATGGTGCACACCCGGACGCCGACGCTGGACAGGTCACGGGCCGCGGGCAGCGTCAGGCCCACGATGCCGCCCTTGGAGGCCGCGTAGGCGGTCTGGCCGATCTGGCCGTCGTAGGCGGCGATGGAGGCGGTGTTCACCACCACCCCGCGCTCACCGTCCTCCTCCGGCTCCGTCCGCGACATCGCCGCGGCGGCCAGCCGCAGCACGTTGAAGGTGCCCACCAGGTTGACCATCACCGTGCGGACGAACGGGTCGAGGTCGTGCGGCTCACCGTTGCGGCCGACCGTGCGCTGCGCCCAGCCGATGCCGGCGCAGTTGACCGCGATCCGCAGCGGCCGGTCCTTGCCGGTGGCCTCCTCGATCGCGGCCTGCACCGAGGCCTCGTCGGTCACGTCGGTGCGCACGAACGTCGTGGCACCGCCCAGCTCGGCGGCGAGCGCCGCACCGCGGTCGGCCTGCAGGTCCAGGATGGTGACCGCCACGCCACGGGAGGCCAGGGCGCGGGTGGTGGCCTCGCCCAGCCCGGAGGCCCCGCCGGTGACCACCGCGGCGACGTCGAAGTTCTTCATGCCGGGCAGGCTAAGCCCTGC
>JAICZD010000039.1 GCA_025933855.1 Modestobacter sp.
ACCTTCATCGAGGCGTTCACCTACCGGATGGGCGCGCACACCACCTCCGACGACCCGACCCGCTACCGGCTGGCCAGCGAGCTCGAGGAGTGGAAGCTGCGCGACCCGATCGCCCGGCTCAAGGCGTACCTGTCGCGCTCCGGCATGGCCGACGCGGCCTTCTTCGGCGCCGTGGACGCCGAGGGCGACGAGCTGGCCGCCCGGATCCGGAAGGGCACGCTGGAGCTGCCCGACCCCGCCGGCACGGACATGTTCGACTTCGCCTACGCCGAGCAGACCCCGCAGCTGGCCGCCCAGCGCGCGGAGTTCGTCGAGTACCACGCCGGCTTCGAGGGGCAGGGCCACTGATGTGCACCGCGAGGGCGACGGTCGAGCGAGCATCGCAGGGAGATGCCGGGCGCCGACAGGGAGTGAGCATCGCAGCGAGCGCCGGCGAGCGAGGAGCGGAACGACCGCGGAGGCGACCCATGCTGTCGACCGAGAAGCGGAACAAGACCGGAGTCGAGTCATGAGCAAGGACACGCTGACCATCGGCAAGGCCCTCAACCTCGGGCTCCGGCAGGCCTTGGAGAAGGATCCCAAGGTCGTCCTGATGGGTGAGGACATCGGCCGGCTCGGCGGCGTCTTCCGGATCACCGACGGGCTGCAGAAGGACTTCGGCGAGGACCGGGTCGTCGACACCCCGCTGGCCGAGGCCGGGATCCTGGGCACCGCCGTCGGCCTGGCCATGCGCGGCTACCGGCCGGTCTGCGAGATCCAGTTCGACGGTTTCGTGTTCCCGGCCTACAACCAGATCGTCACCCAGGTGGCCAAGATCCACGCCCGCTCCCGGGGCAGGCTGCCGATGCCGATCGTCATCCGGATCCCGTTCGGCGGGGGCATCGGCGCGGTCGAGCACCACAGCGAGAGCCCCGAGGCGTACTTCGCGCACACCGCCGGGCTCAAGGTGGTGGCCGTCTCCAACCCGGTCGACGCCTACTGGGGCATCCAGCAGGCCATCGCGCACCCGGATCCGATCGTCTTCTTCGAGCCCAAGCGGCGCTACTGGGAGAAGGCCGAGGTCGACCGGGACGCCACTCCGGAGCCGTTGTTCGCCTCCCGGGTCGTGCGGGGCGGCGACGACCTGACGCTGCTGGCCTACGGGCCGATGGTGAAGACGGCGCTGCAGGCCGCCGAGGCGGCCGCCGACGAGGGCCGGTCGCTGGAGGTCGTCGACCTGCGCACCATCTCCCCGCTGGACCTCGAGCCGGTGTACGCCTCGGTGCGCCGCACCGGCCGCTGCGTCGTCGTCCACGAGGCACCGGTGAACCTGGGCCTGGGCGCGGAGATCGCCGCCCGGGTCACCGAGACCTGTTTCCACTCGCTGGAGGCGCCGGTGCTCCGGGTCGGCGGGTACGACACCCCCTACCCGCCGTCGAAGTTGGAGGAGGAGTACCTCCCCGACCTGGACCGGGTGCTGGACGCCGTCGACCGCTCGCTGGAGTTCTGACCGATGCCGAATCTGCGCCAGTTCAAGCTGCCCGACGTCGGCGAGGGCCTGACCGAGGGGGAGATCCTCTCCTGGCTGGTCGCCGTCGGTGACACCGTCACGGTCAACCAGCCGCTGTGCGAGGTCGAGACCGCCAAGGCGGCCGTCGAACTGCCCAGCCCCTACGCCGGCACGGTGACCGAACTGCTGTACGAGGTGGGGACGACGGTGGACGTCGGCTCGCCGATCATCACCATCGATGTCGGCGGGGACGGCGCACCCTCGTCCCCGGCCCCGGCCGGAACCCCGGCCGAGGAGGAGGTCGAGGCCGGGCTGATCGGCGGCCCGGCGCCGGGTGGGCGCACGTCGGTGCTGGTCGGCTACGGCCCGCGGAACACCGAGGCCAAGCGCCGGCCGCGCCGCTCCGGCGACACGGTGGCCGCCCGCGCCACCGCACCGGTCCCGGCCGAGGCCGACTACGGCTCGGGCAGCGACCGGCCGCCGCTGCTGGCGACCGCACCGGACGTCACGACCAAGCCGGTCCGGCACGGCGGGCTGGAGACCGGCCGGGCCGCCGAGGCGCACGCGGCGGCCGAGGCCGCGGCCACCGCGCCGCCGTCCCGGGCGACGGCACCGGGCCGGGGCGCCCTGCGCCCGCTGGCCAAGCCTCCGGTCCGCAAGTACGCCAAGGACCTCGGCGTCGATCTGGCCACGGTCACCGGCAGCGGAGAGGGCGGGGTCATCACCCGCGCCGACGTGGACGCCGCCCGGTCCGCCGGCTCCACCACCGCGACCGAGGCAGCCAGCACCGCGATCGCCGCCGACAGCGGGGACGGCGAGGTCGCGTTCGGCGGCGTGACCGGGCCGGCGGAGACGCGCATCCCGGTGAAGGGGGTGCGCAAGCACACCGCTGCGGCGATGGTCGCCTCCGCGTTCACCGCGCCGCACGTCACGGAGTTCCTCACCGTCGACGTGACCCGGATGATGAAGCTGCGCGCCCGGCTGGCGATCCGTCCCGAGCTGGCCGGGGTCAAGGTGAGCCCGCTGCTGTTCGTGGCCCGGGCACTGCTGCTGGCGCTGCGCCGGCACCCGATGGTCAACAGCTCCTGGGACGAGGCGGCCCAGGAGATCGTGGTCAAGCACCAGGTGAACCTGGGGATCGCGGCGGCCACGCCGCGGGGCCTGCTCGTTCCGAACATCAAGGACGCCGGCCGGCTCTCGCTGGCCGAGCTGGCCGGGGCGCTGTCCGAGCTGACCGCGACCGCCCGGGAGGGCCGCACCCCGCCGGCCGACATGGCCGGCGGCACCATCACGATCACCAACGTGGGTGTCTTCGGCGTGGACACCGGAACGCCCATCCTGAACCCCGGCGAGTCGGCGATCCTGGCCTTCGGGGCGGTCCGTGCGATGCCGTGGGTGCACAAGGGGAAGATCGTGCCGCGCCAGGTGACGCAGCTGGCGCTCTCCTTCGACCACCGGATCATCGACGGCGAGCTGGGGTCCCGGTTCCTCGCCGATGTCGGTGCGCTGCTGCACGACCCGGAGACGATCTGGACCTTCTAGCCGAAGCGGCCACCCGCCGCCCGGAGCGGAGACCCGGGCGGCGGGTCGGTCGGTCGTCCGGGTCGGTTCGTCCGGAGGTCAGTCGTCCGGGGCTTCGACCTCGGGGATGCCGACGACGGCGAAGGAGGCGTCGAGGTCGACCTCCACCTCGGTGCCGTCGGCGAGGGTCACCTCGACCTCGTAGCCGGGGTGCTCGCCGGGGCCTTCCGCTTCGGTGACGGTGCCGCCGGGCCCGTACCGCCCGGCCGCCTGCAGGGCCGCGGCGGACGCCCGGGCCAACGCGTCACCGGCCACGGCGGGCTCGTCGTCGCCGGGCCCGGCGGACTCACCGGGTCCGGCCGCGGCAGCGGCGACGCCTGCTCCAGCGGCGACGGCGGCCGCGAACGCCACCGCCACGAGGAGCTTGCGGGTGGTCGTGTGCATGGGGACCTCCGTGGAACGGTGCCGGTGCCCTGATGACCGGAACAGTCTGCTCCATCACCGGCCGCGGAGGGAGGTTCCGTCGCCGGCGGGGCCGAGGGGACGACCGGCCCGGACGGCGTCCGGGTTCACCGCGCCGGCGCCGTCCCGGTGGTTGCACCCCCTCGCCCGACACGGCCACCCGGGCGCCTGCCGGGGACCAGCGCGCCGCGCCGTCGGGCCGGGCACCGTGCGGCCTGCGGCATGCGCCGCAGGCCGCACCGTGCCTGCCCGGTCGTGCCCGTTCAGTCCCGCCCGGTCACTCGGCGTCCAGATCCTGCTCCACCAGGCCGGCGATCTGGCCGAGCACGGCCTCGTCGTCACTGCTGACGGTGACCTCGGCGCCCTTCTTGGCACCGAGAGTCATGATCATCAGGGGCGACCCGGCGTCCACCGCCATGCCACCGGGGGTGGCCAGGGTGACCGGCACCCCGGCCTTGGCGACGGCCTCGGCGATGAGCGCGGCAGGGCGGGCGTGCAGGCCGACGGCGGAACCGACGGTCACGGTCTTGCTGGGCATGGATCCCTACTTCCTGTTGACGGGTCGGGTGTCAGCTTGCCGGTCAGGCGGTTGCCGTGCCCGCCGAGTGCACGGTGGCGGCGGGGGCGTGGGCGTGCTGGAGGTCGACGGCGTCCTCGGGCAGGTCCTCGGCCTTGGCCCGGCCGATGCTCTTGGCGATCGTCACCGCGATCCCGCCGACGACCGTGCCCACCACCAGCGCGAGCAGGAAGAGCAGGAAGTTGCTGATCGCGAAGAAGACGAAGACGCCGCCGTGCGGAGCCCGCAGCTCGATCCCCAGACCGGCCACGATGGCGCCGGTCGTGGCCCCGCCGAGCATCATCGAGGGGATCACCCGCAGCGGGTCGGCCGCGGCGAACGGGATGGCACCCTCGGAGATGAACGAGGCGCCCAGCAGCCAGGCGGCCTTGCCGTTGTCCCGCTCGGCCGGGGTGTACAGCTTCGGCCGCAGGACCGTGCTGGACAGCGCCATCGCCAGCGGCGGCACCATGCCGGCCGCCATGACGGTGGCCATGATGACCAGCGAGCCCTTGCTGGCGGCGGCGGTCAGCCCGGTCGTCGCGAAGACGTAGGCGGCCTTGTTCACCGGTCCACCCAGGTCGAAGCACATCATCAGGCCCAGGATGATCCCGAGCAGCACCGCCGACGTGCCGGTCAGGCCGTTGAGGAAGTTGCCCAGGCCGGTCAGGGCCGCCGCCAGCGGGCGGCCGAGGACGACCACCATGAGACCGCTGGAGATCAGCGTGGCGAGCAGCGGGATGATGACCACCGGCTGCAGACCGCGGGCGAACGTCGGCAGCTTCCAGCGACTGATCCACAGCGCGGCGAAGCCGGCCACGATGCCGCCGACCAGGCCACCGAGGAAGCCGGCGCCGACGGTCAGCGACACCGCGCCGACGACGAAGCCGGGGACGATGCCGGGACGGTCGGCGATCGCGTAGGCGATGTAGCCGGCCAGTGCCGGCACGAGGAACCCGAAGGCGGCCTGGCCGAGCACGGTGCACAGCGCGCCGATGTAGCCGAGGAACCCGCCGTTGAGCCCCTCGACCGTCGAGGAGCCGGGCAGGTGGAAGAACGTGTTGTTGAGCGCCCAGTTCGACGCGTAGGTCAGCCCGTCGGTGGAACTCGGGTCGGGGTTGACGATCTGGTAGCCGCCGAAGAGGAAGCCCAGCGCGATCAGCAGACCGCCGGCGGCGACGAACGGGATCATGTAGCTGACGCCGGTGAGCAGCCAGCGGCGGAGCTCACCGCCGGCGGACGGCTTCTCGGCACTCGCCGCGGCGCTCTCCGCGCCCGCGCCGGGCACCCGGCGGCCGTTCGGGTCGTCCGCGGCCGCCAGTGCCTCGCGGATCATCACCTCGGGCTCGTTCATCGCCCGCTTGGTGCCGGACTGCACCAGGGGCTTGCCGGCGAAGCGGTCGCGGTCCTTGACGCCGACGTCCACGGCGAAGATGACCGCGTCGGCCTTGCTGATCACCGAGGGGTCCAGCGGGGTGGAGCCGGACGAGCCCTGGGTCTCCACGTGCAGGTCGATGCCCATGTCGCGGGCGGCCGCGGTGAGCTTGTCGGCGGCCAGGTAGGTGTGCGCGATGCCGGTCGGGCAGGCGCTGACCGCGATGACGCTGCGGCGGGTGCCGCCCCCGGCGGGTGCCGCGCCGTCGCCACCGGCCGGCGCAGCCGTCGCGCCGGTGGTCGCCGTCGTGCCGGAGGTTCCGCCGGCCGGAGCGGAAGCGGGGGAGACGACGTCCTGCACGAGGCCGACGACCTCCTCGGCGGAGGACGCCGAGCGCAGTGACTGGACGAACTCCGGCCGGACCAGGGCCCGGGCCAGCGCGGTGAGCAGGGTCAGGTGGTCGGCGTCGCCGTGCTCGGGTGCGGCGATCAGGAAGGCGAGGTCGGCCGGCCCGTCCGGAGCGCCGAAGTCCACCGGCGGGGAGAGCCGGGCGAAGCCGAGGGAGGCCGCGGTCACGGCTCCCGAGCGGCAGTGCGGAATGGCGATGCCACCCGGCAGCCCGGTGGCGGCCTTCGCCTCGCGGGCCAGGGCGTCGGCGGCGAGTGCCTCGCCGCCGGTGGCCCGGCCGGCGCGGGCCACCAGATCGGCCAGCCGGTGGACGACGGCGTTCTTGTCGCGCCCGAGATCGGCGTCGAGCGCCACCAACTCGGTGGTGATCAGTGCGGACATGGGGGAGCTCTCCTGGGGTGGGTGGGTCAGCGGGCGTCGGGACCGGCGACCGGGTGGGCGCCGGCTGGTGCGGGGTGGCCGGCGCCGGGGGCACCGGCGACGACCTGTACGGCGCTGGGCTCGGCGTGCGCGGGGGTGGGGACGGCGGAGCCGGGCAGGGACGCACTGGCCGAGCCGTAGGCGACGGCGGTCTGCAACCGGATGGCGCCGTCCTCGCCGGCCAGGTCGGCGAGCAGGTAGCCGGCCAGGCTGCTGTCCCCGGCACCGACCGTGCTGCGCACGGTGATCCGTGGTGGGCGGGCCGACCACACGTCACCACCGGCGGTCGACAGCACCGCGCCGGCGGCACCCAGGGTCAGCAGCACCTCGGCGACCCCGCGGGCGTGCAGCGTCGCCACGGCCGCCAGCAGGGCGTCCGGATCCGCGTCCAGCTCCTCCTCGGTGGTGCCCGCCAGCTGGGCGAGCTCCTCGGTGTTGGGCTTGAGCAGGTCCGGTGCGGCGTCGCGCCCGGCGGCGAGCAGGGCCAGCAGCGGAGCCTCGGAGGTGTCGACGGCGATGCGTGCCCCGGTGTCGCGCAGCGCGCGGACCAGCGCGGCGTACCAGTCGACCGGGGTGCCGGGGGGCAGCGAGCCGGACAGTGCCACCCAGCGGGCCCCGACGGCGGCGTCGCGGACCGCCGCCAGCAGGGCGGCGCGGGCGGCCTCGTCCAGCGGCGCGCCGGGTTCGTTCAGCTTCGTCGTCGTGCCGTCGGGCTCGGTGAGGGTGTAGTTGGTGCGCACCGGCGAGGAAATCGGAACCGTCGTGAGCCGCAGCCCGAGCGCCTGCAGTGCGCGCAGGACCGGGTCGCCGTCGCCGGCCGGCAGCACGGTGACCACCTCCGCGCCGGCGGCCGCCACGGCCCGGGCGACGTTCACGCCCTTGCCGCCGGGCTCGGTGCGGCTCACGCCGAGCCGGGCGACGGCGCCGCGTTCCAGGGGACCGGGCAGGGCCAGGGTCCGGTCCAGGCTGGGGTTGGCGGTGAGGGTCACCACGTCCACGCCGGGCGGTGTCCGGGACGTCCCGTTCATGCGATCAGCACCTCTACTCCTCGCTGCTCGAGCTCAGCGACGAGGTCGGGGTCCGCCCCGTCGTCGGTGACCAGGACGTCGACGTCCTCGACGGCCGCGAAGCGCACCAGGTGCTCGCGGCCGAGCTTGCTGCTGTCGGCGAGCACGACCGCCCGCTGACCGGCGTCGGTCATCGCCCGCTTGACGGCCGCCTCCCGCTCGTCGGGTGTGGAGAAGCCGTGCCCGGCGCTGATCCCGTTGGCGCCGAGGAAGACCACGTCGACCCGGAGATCGGCCAGCGCCCGGACGGTGGACTCGCCGACCGCGGTCTGCGTGACGCCGCGGACCCGACCGCCGAGCACGTGCAGCTCCACCCCGGGCGAGGCCGACAGGCGGGCGGCCAGCGGCACCGAGTTGGTGACCGCGAGCAGCTGGCGGTCCCCGGGCAGCACCTCGGCGAGCGCGGCCGTCGTGCTGCCGCCGTCGAGCAGGAGGCTGCCGTTGCGGCCCGGCACCAGGTCGACCGCCGCGGCTGCGATCCTGCGCTTCTGCTCGGTGCGGGTGCCGCCCCGCTCGCCCAGGCCCGGCTCGGCGACGGTGAACGCCCCGGCCGGCACGGCGCCGCCGTGCACCCGCCGCAGCAGGCCGGCCCGCTCCAGGGTCGCCAGGTCGCGGCGCACCGTCTCGGTGGTGACCCCGAAGCGCTCGGCGACGGCGGTGACGGCCACCCGGCCGCGGTGGGTGACCAGGCCGGCGATGGCCTGCTGGCGCTCTTCGGCGTACACGGGCACCTCCCGGCTGCGGTCACGACCCCGATGGTGCCCGTTTGTGTGGGAACCGTTTTGGCTTGTGTTGTTTTACGTCCGTTCCGTTGACAAGTCAAGAGAAATTCGTGAGGCTGGTCACCGCGCGAGCGACAAGGTCCCGACCGCCCGAGCGCCCGTAAATGTCCCGCCCTCCGGCGGTCCGCCGCAAACCGGCGACCGCCATCGGCCACGTCAGACAGTGAGGCCCGACATGTCGTCCACCCCCACCCGGACCGGCACCTCCGAGCCCCTCGCCGGCCCGGTCGTGCTGAGCGGCACGCCGGTGGTACCCGGGGTCGCGCTCGGCCCGGTGGTCCGGCCGTCCGGAGCGGTGCAGCTGCCCTCCGCCGACGCCGGCTCGATACCCGCCGCCGACCGCGCTGCCGAGAAGCAGCGTTTCGCCGCGGCCGCGGCCGTGGTCGCCGACCGGCTGTCGGCGCGAGCCACCGCGGCCACCGGCGTCAGTGCCGAGGTGCTGACCACGACCGCCGGGCTGGCCCGCGACCGGGGGCTGCTGTCCGCGGTCGAGCAGCGGATCGACGCCGGCTCGTCCGCGGCGGTGGCCACGGTCGGAGCGGCCGAGCAGTTCGTCACGCTGTTCACCAGCCTCGGCGGGCTGATGGCCGAGCGGGTCACCGACGTGCGCGACGTCCGGGACCGCATCGTGGCCGAGCTGACCGGCCAGGGCGAGCCCGGCGTGCCCACGCCGGACGTGCCCTCCGTGCTGCTCGCCGACGACCTCGCGCCGGCGGACACCGCGGGGCTCGATCCGGCCCGCATCGTCGCCCTGGCCACCCGGCTCGGCGGGGCGACCAGCCACACCGCGATCATCGCCCGCCAGCTCGGGCTGCCCTGCGTGGTCGGGGTGGGGGGCCTCGCCGAGGTCCCGGTCGGCTCGCTGGTGCTGGTGGACGGCGAGCAGGGCACGGTCACCGTCGACCCGGAACCGGCCTCCGCCGCGGCCCGGGTGGCCGCCGCGCAGGCGGCGGCCGCCCTGCTGGCCGGGTACCGCGGTCCGGGCACCACCCGCGACGGCCACCGGGTGCAGGTGCTGGCCAACGTGCAGGACGGCCCCGGGGCGCAGGCCGCGGCAGCGGCGCACGCGGAGGGCGTCGGGCTGCTGCGCACGGAGCTGGCCTTCTTCGGCCGGACCGAGGAGCCGTCGGTGGAGGAGCAGGCGCAGATCTACGCCGGGGTGTTCGAGGCCTTTCCCGAGGGCAAGGTGGTGCTGCGCACGCTGGACGCCGGCTCGGACAAGCCGCTGGCCTTCGCCACCCCACCGGACGAGGCCAATCCGGCACTCGGGGTGCGCGGCCTCCGGGTCGCCCGTCGCGACCCCGGCCTGCTCACCCGCCAGCTCGACGCGGTCGCCGAGGCGGCCCGCCGGACCGGCTCGTCGCCGTGGGTGATGGCGCCGATGGTCTCGACGGTGGCCGAGGCCGCTGAGTTCGCCGCCCTCGTCCGCGAGCGCGGCCTGACACCCGGGGTCATGGTCGAGGTGCCGTCGGTCGCGCTGCTCGCCGACCGGTTCCTCCAGCACCTGGACTTCCTGTCCATCGGCACCAACGACCTGTCCCAGTACACCTTCGCGGCCGACCGGCTCTCCGCTGAGCTGGCCGATCTCACCGATCCCTGGCAGCCGGGGCTGCTGACCCTGGTGGCCGCGGCGGCTGCGGCCGGGCAGCGGGTCGGCAAGCCGGTGGGCGTCTGCGGGGAGGCGGCCGCCGATCCGCTGCTGGCCTGCGTCCTGGTCGGGCTCGGCATCTCCTCGCTGTCCTGTGCCGCCTCGTCGGTCGCCGGGGTGGGCGCCCGGCTGGCCACCGTGGACCTGGCCACCTGCCAGCGGGCCGGCGAGGTCGCGCTGGCGGCCGACGGCCCGCAGGAGGCGCGTGCCGCCGTCCGGGCGGTGCTCATCGGGTGACGGACCACGCCCCCCACTGACGATTGTGCTACCGGTCACTCATATCGAGTGAGGTATCAGTCAGTCATATCGCGACATGACCTTCGTTCCGACGGAATTAGTTCGACCACGCCTGCTTTAATACAGGTGTAGGACGAACCCCGACCACTCGGAAGAAGGCAGTGACATGAGCAGCGTGACCTCCAGCTGGCGCCAGCGTCGGCAGGCGGCGCGTACCCGGCGGGCCCTGGCCAACGCCGTGGCCCGCAGCAGCAGCCCGGCGATGCGCGACGACCTGCTGGCCCTCGCCAACAGCAGCCAGTTCACCAACGCCCTGCGCTGATCCCCCTGCGCTGATCCCCCTGCGCTGACCCCGGCGCCGTCCTCGGCCGACGAGGACGTGCCCGGCGACACCCGACCCCGGCCTCCCCTGCGGAGCCCGGGGTCGTCTGCTGTCCGGCCCTGCGCTGTCCGGCCCCGTGCTGCCCGGCCCGGTCTTCTCCGGCCGGTCTTCTCCGGCCGGTGTCCCTCGGAGGGGTGGACCGGCCGCTGGCCTGGTGCAGCAGCCCCGGGGGCCTGCCGATGGACCGATCATGAGCACGCAGGAGGAAGCGCCCAGCCCCGGCGCCGCCCGGGGGGCCCCTCCCGCGGACCGGCCGCCGGCGGACGTCGCGCGGGAGACGTCCTCGGCCACCACGGCCGGCCTGCTGCGCTACGTCGGCGCGCACGGCGGAGAGGACGCCGTGACCGAGACGCTCGCCCGGGCCGGGGTGCAGTACAGCGTCGAGGAGCTGTGCGACGCGGCGAGCTGGACCAGCTACGAGACGCGCATCCGGCTGTTCGCAGCCGCCACCGAGGTGCTCGGCGACCCCCGGACGATGTTCCAGGTGGGCGCGACCGGCCTGGCCAGCGGCCTGAACCCGTCCGTGGTCCTGGTCCTGCGGGCGATGGGCTCGCCGCGGCAGGTGTTCCGCCGGCTGCCCAGCGCCGTGTCCAAGTTCTCCACGACGTCCACGATGGAGATCGTCGAGTCCGGCTCGACGCACGCCACCGTGCGCTTCACGCTGCACCCGGGTTACGTGCACTCCCGGCTGGACTGCGACTACGCCCAGGGGCTTCTCACCTCGGTGCCGGCGGTGTTCGGACTGCCGCCGGCCCACATCGTGCACGACGAGTGCGAGTCCGACGGCCACCCCGCGTGCCTCTACCACCTGACCTGGGACGCCCGGGCGCGGCTGCCCTGGCGCCGGCGGCGGCAGGCCGCCGCGGATCCGGAACTCGGCGCGCTGCGGGACCAGCTGCGGGCCCTCCAGTCCGCCGCCACCGACCTGGTGGCCAGCGACGACCTGGACACCGTGCTGGACCGGATCGTCGCCCGCGCCGCAGAGGCCGTGCTGGCGCCGGCGTACCTGCTGGCCGTCACACCCCCGGCCGGCGGCCCGCCGTCGGTGCACAGCAGGGGGGTGCCGGAGAGGGAGGCGCAGCGGCTGGCCGCGATGCTGCTGTCCGGCGCGGATCTCGGTCCCGAGGCCGTGGTGGTCGAGGTCGCCTCGGCACGCCGGGTGCACGGCCGGCTCGCCGCCCTGTACCCGGTGGGCGCGCGGGGAATGGGCGACGAGGGAGCCCTGCTCACCGCCTACGCCGGGCACGCGGCAGCCGCCCTCGACCTGCTCATCGCGCTGGAGGAGGCCCGGCTGCAGGCACACCGCGCAGGCGCCCTGCTCGAGCTCGCCCACGAGCTGGCCGGTGCGGGCGAGGCCGACGAGGTCTGCGAGGTGGTAGCGGCCGCGCTTCCCCGGGTGGTCGGCTGCAATAGCGCCGGCGTCCTGCTGTGGGACCCCGCGACGGGCTGCCTGAACGCCCGGTCCTCGGTCGGGCTGAGGCCCGACCTGAGAGAACTGCTGCTGTCCACCGGGCTGCCGGCCGAGACCACCGCCGAGGTCATCGGCATCGTCACCGACCGGGAGCCGCGCATCATCGACGCGCAGACCGCCAGTCCGCAGCTCCGGAAGCTGCTGGCCGCGCTCGAGCTGACCGACGTCGTGGCCGTGCCGCTGCTGGCCGGGGACAGCTTCCTGGGCGTGGCCACGGCCAGCTGGCAGCAGGGGCAGGCGCCGGCCCAGCTCGGCGGCGACGTCCTGGCCCGCCTCCGCGGCGTCGGCGACCAGGCGGCCACCGCCCTGCAGAACGCCCGGCTGCTGACGACGGTGCGGCACCAGGCGACGCACGACGCGCTCACCGGGCTGCCCAACCGGGTGCTGTTCAGCCAGCGGCTGGACGCCGAGCTGGCCGGCACCGCCGCCGGGGAATCGCTCGCCGTCCTCTTCTGCGACCTCGACGGCTTCAAGCAGGTCAACGACACGCACGGCCACGCGGCCGGCGACGAGCTGCTGCGTCAGGTGGCCGCCCGGCTGGGTGCCGTGGTGCGCCCGCAGGACACCGTCGGCCGGCTGAGCGGCGACGAGTTCGCCCTCGTGCTGCCCGGGCTGGCCGATCCCACCGACGCGGCGGACGTCGTCGACCGGGTGCGCGGCTGCTTCGCCGAGCCGTTCCGGCTGGAGGGCCGGCAGGTGCCCGTCACCTGCAGCGTCGGGGTGGCCGTGACCGACCGGACGGTGGGCTCGGCCGAGGCCCTGATGCGGGCCGCGGACGCGGAGATGTACCGGGTCAAGCGGAGCACGGACCGCCGCGTGCGGGTCGGCTGAGCGCGCTGCTGGTCCGGCTCACCCGCGCAGCCGGGCGCGCAGCGCGGCCTGCTCGCCGGGTCCGAAGCCGTTGTCGTCGAGCCAGCCGACCGGCCCGCCGTGCCGCTCGTCGAGCAGTTCCAGCAGCCGGCGCATCGTCTCCGCCCGCGGCGTGTGGCTCGCGGTGTCCCGGCGGGCCATGTCGTCGGCGTAGGTGGGGCTGGCTGCGAGCAGGGCCACGACGTCGTCGATCACCTCGGCGCTCAGCGCGTAGTCCGCGACGATCGCCTCGGGTTCGACGCCGGCCACCGCCAGCCCCAGCGCACACACCACTCCGGTGCGGTCCTTGCCGGCGGCGCAGTGCACCACCGCAGCGCCGGGGCCGCCGCCGGCGAGGGCGCGCAGCGCTGCCAGCACGTTGTCCCGGCCGTCGACCAGGTAGCCCAGGTAGGACCGGACGGCGGGGGACTCCTCCTCGTCGCCGGGGTCGACGTTCCGCGGGAGCAGTGACTCCGACCAGTCGCCGGGCAGGTGCGCGCGCAGCTCCTCGTCGTCCTCCTCGACCGCGAACACGTCGGTGCGCCGGCCCCGCTCGGGCAGCAGCGTGAAGTGCCGGTGGGTCACCGCGGGGAGTTCGCGCAGCGGTCCGCGGCCCTCCATCAGCACCTCTGCGGTGGTGCGCAGGTCGATGACCTCGCGGAGCCCCAGCTCGTCGACCAGCCGGTGCACGTCGCCCGGGGTGAGGGTCTGCAGGTTGGCACTGCGCACCACCCGGCCGAAGCGGGTCTCGCCGCCGTCCCGGGTGGGCAGGCCGCCCAGGTCCCGGGTGTTCGTCGTCCCGTCGAGGGTGATCCAGCGGCCGGTGCGGGTGGAGAGCACGTGCCCGACGGTACGACGTACCGCCGCCCTCGTCAGATACGGGCCAGCAGCGCGTCGCAGACCTCCAGCAGCAGCCGGCGCAGCACCGCCCCGCGGGCGGCGAACCCGCGCTGCGCCGCGACGTACTCGGCCTTGCCCTCCGCGGTCTCGATCCGGACCGGTGGGTGACCGAGCGCGGCGAGGTCGTACGGAGACGCCCGCATGTCCAGCTCCCGGGCCTCCAGCGCCAGGGCGAAGCAGTCCGCCAGCAGCTCACCGGGACAGGCCGGGCCCAGCTTGTAGGCCCACTTGTAGAGGTCCATGGTCGCGTGCAGGCAGCCGGGCTGCTCCAGCGCGGGCTGGCTCTCCCGGGTGGGCTGCAGCGTGTTCAGCGGCCGGGCGCGCGGGGTGAAGAAGCGGAAGGCGTCCACGTGGCTGCACTGCACCCGGTGGCCGTCCACGACCGCCGCCGTCCCGGCCGCGCCGAGCCGCAGCGGCACCGCCTCGTGGCGGACCGCTCCGTCCTCCGGGCGGTAGGCCATCGCCCACTCGTGCAACCCGAAGCAGCCGAAGGCCGGGGCGCGGCCGGCCGTGGCCCGCAGCAGGTCCGCCGTCCAGGCCACCGCGTCCCCGCGCCGGGCGAGGTAGGCCGGGACGTCGAGGGCCACGCCGGTCACCGGGCGGCCCCCGTCGTCCCGGACGGCGACCTCGACGTGGAACGGCCAGTCCAGCCGCGCCCGGGCGGCGTCCCCCAGCAGCACCTGACCGGCCGGCGGGTGCCACCGCCGCAGCCGCCCCGGTGGGTGCGAGTAGTAGGTGAACAGGAAGTCCAGCACCGGATGGCTGCGCCCCTCCCGCCGGCGCTGCTGGTGCGGGGTGATCCAGCGGTCCACCCGGATCCGGTGCGCCCGCTGCCGCGCCGTCCAGTCGGCCTCGGCCAGGACGGCCGGGGCCGGGACGGCCGGGGCTGGGACGGCGGCCGGGATCGAAACGGCGGCCGGGGACGGAACGGCTGCCGGGGACGGGTCGGCGACCGGCCGGGTCGTCGGGCGCCCGGCCGGCCGCGGGCCGCTCAGTGGGCGGTCCACCCGCCGTCCATGACCAGCGAACTGCCGGTCACCGACGTCGCGGCAGGCGAGCACAGCCACGCCACCGCGTCGGCGACCTCGGCCGGCTCGATCAGCCGCTTGAGCGCGGCCGGCTGCAGCATGACCTGCTCGACGACCTGGTCCTCGGTGAGGCCGTGGGCCTTGGCCTGGTCGGCGATCTGGCCCTCGACCAGGGGGGTGCGCACGTAGGCGGGGTTGACGCAGTTGGAGGTCACCCCGTGCGGTGCGCCCTCCAGGGCGATCACCTTCGACAGGCCCTCCAGACCGTGCTTGGCCGAGACGTAGGCGGACTTGAAGGCAGAGGCGCGCAGGCCGTGCACCGAGCTGACGTTGACGATCCGGCCCCAGCCGCGGTCGTACATGTGCGGCAGGGCGCCGCGGGCCAGCCGGAAGGGCGCCTCGAGCATCAGCCGCACGATGTAGGAGAACCGGTCGACGGGGAACTCGTGCACCGGCGCGACGTGCTGCAGGCCTGCGTTGTTGACCAGGATGTCGACGTCGAGGTCGAGCGAGTCGAGGGCCGCCAGGTCGGAGAGGTCCACGGCGAGCGCCGTGCCGCCCACCTCCTTCGCCACCACCTCGGCCGCGTCGGCGTCCCGGTCGACCACCACGACGGCGGCGCCGGCCTCGGCGAACCGCAGCACGCAGGCACGACCGATCCCCGACGCGCCGCCGGTGACCATCGCGCGCCGCCCGGTCAAGAACTCGTTGTCTGGCATGCCGTGCACGCTAAACGGCGGCCCGGGCCGGTGTCACGGCGGCCCGCGGGCGGCACCGGATCGGCCCGCCGGGGCACCGGCCGGGACCGGGTGCTCGGCAAGATCAGGAGGCGGAGTTGCCCGGCCGAGCCACGCTGTCGTCCTGCTGGGCCTCGTCGTCGGTGGTCAGCACCGTGTCCGCGGCCCCCGGGTCGCTCGCGTCGTTCCCGGTCTGGCCGTCGATGAGGTTCTCGTCGGAGTCGGCGGTGTCCGGCGACTCGCCGTAGCCGGTCGGGTCGGTCATTCGGAGCTCCTCGGGTCGGAGGGGGAACGGTCGTGCCGCGTCCGGCGCGGGCGCGGGCCGGACGCGGTCAGTCGTCGCTGCCGGACCGGACGCGGTCGGCCACATCCTGCTGGATGCGGCCGCTGCCGCCTGGCTCGCTCATGGCCCGCTCCTCCGGTCGGCGTGTCCGCTTCCATGCCCCCGCGGGGGTCACCGCATGCACGGTGGCGGCCGGCTCCGGGAGCCCGGGCTGTCAGTGCTGCTTTCCGCCGCCGGCGTCCGGCTCGGTCCCCGGGGGCGGGTAGACCGGCCCGGCCATGCCGTCTGCCCCGTCGTCCCCGGGTGGGGTGGAGGTGGTCGCGCCCAGCGGAGCGACGTCGCGGTCCTCGGGAGGAACGGGGTTCTCGGTGCCCATCCGGCGAGTGTGCGGCGGAACCCGGTCGCCGGCGACCCGGCGGGTCACTCCTCCAGCGCCGGCCCCGCCTCGTGCCGGGGATGACCGTGGGTGCGTCCGTGCTGCTTCATCCGTGCCTCCAGCACGTGCCGGTCGCCGCCGGCGAGCTGGTCGCGGGCCTGCTGGTCGGCGGCGCGGAAGGCGGTCCAGTAGGTGGCGTCGAAGTCCTCGACCACCTGGAAGGTCCACCGGTCGGCGATCACGTTGCGGCCCACCAGGTCCCGGTCCAGCTGCTCGGCCAGCTCCGGGTGCCCGGCGTCCCGGAACTGCGCGACGGCCTCCTGCAGCAGGCGGTCGGCCTTGCCGGTGAGCTGGTGGAAGCCGTAGAGCAGCCCACGGGCCTGCTCGACGGTCTCCAGCGCCTCGGAGAGGCTGCCGAGGGCGGTCACGGTGTCGTCGTCCAGGTCGGGGCGGGTGCGGTCGCTCACGTGGTCAGTCTGCGGTCGGCGGCCGCGCGCCGCGCGCGCTGATCCCACCCCACCGACCACGCGTCAGTGCTGCCGACCTCGCGCGGTGGCGCGGGGTTGGCGTCGTCGCCGCGAGGGGGGGGGGGGCCGGAGCCGCGGGGGAAGGCGGCCGGGAGGTCAGCGGGGGCGGGTGGTG
>JAICZD010000030.1 GCA_025933855.1 Modestobacter sp.
AACCAGCCGTCCGGAATGGCCGCGGCGGTGTCCTCCGGCCGCTGCCAGTAGCCCTTCATCACGTTCTCGCCGCGGATGGCGATCTCCCCGACCTCCCCGGAGCCGACATCCGCGCCGTCGTCGCCGACCAGCCGCAGCTCCACCCCGCGGATCGGCGTGCCGATCGAGCCCGGCTTGCGCTCGGCGTGCGGGTGGTTGAAGGAGGCCACCGGCGAGGTCTCGGACAGGCCGTAGCCCTCCAGCACGATGCAGCCGAACGTCTCCTCGAACGACCGCATCACCTCCACCGGCATGGCGGATCCGCCGGAGATGCACAGCCGGAGGCTGGAGACGTCGTGCGCGCTCGGGTCGGGCTGGTGCAGCATCGCCGAGAACATCGTCGGGACGCCCTCGAAGATCGTCACCTTGTCGCGGGCGATGACCTGCAGCGCCTTGCCGCCGTCGAACCGCGGGATCAGCGTCAGGCAGGAGCGGGCCAGCACCCCGGCGTTGAGCGAGCAGGTGAGCCCGAACACGTGGAACAGCGGCAGGCAGCCCATGATCACGTCGTCCGGGGTGCCCTCGAGCAGGGTCTCCGTCGTGGTGCGGGCATTGCTCCCCAGGCCGGCGTGGGTCAGCTCGGCGCCCTTGGGACGTCCGGTCGTCCCCGACGTGTAGAGGATCACCGCGGTGTCGCCGTCGGCGCGCTCGACCGGCGCGGACAGGGGCGGCGCCTCACCCATCAGTTCCTCGGGCAGTGCGGCGCCCACGGTGACCGCCTGCGCCCCGACGGTGGCGGCGGCCTCCGTCGCGGCCTGGGCCGACGGTTCCAGCGCGACGATCAGCCGCGCTCCGGAGTCCTCCAGGAAGTACTCGATCTCCCGCGCCTTCAGCAGCGGGTTCATCGGCACCACCACCGCGCCGGCCAGCAGCGCCCCGTAGAACACCACCGGGAAGGACAGCACGTTGGGCAGCACCATGCCGACCCGGTCACCGGGGGCGATGCCCCGGGACTGCAGCGACGTGGCGACCCGGAGGGCAGCGTTCCGGAACTCGTCGTAGGTCAGCGAGGCGTCGTCCATCCGCAGCGCGGTGCGGGCGCCCTCGGCCTCCGCGGCGTCGAGCAGGTTCTGCGCCAGGTTCGCCATCGTCGAGCCTCTCCCATCGTCGTCCGGCCCCGCCCATACCCGCTCGGCAGGTGATCTACCGCACAGCCTGCCGGACGTCGGGAGGGCGCCGCCGGGACACCCGGCACAGGGCTCCCGGTCGGCACCGTCGCGGGCCGGCCGGGGCGTCGTGGTGAGGCGCCCGCACGGAGCCGGTCGCCGCGCCGCACACTGTGCGGGCCTCCCGGCGGGGAGGGAGGCGGGACCGACGAGGGGACGTGGCATGGGCGAGGCAGCACCGGGGGGCCTGGTCGACGCAGAAGTCGACGCCGGAGTCGACGCAGGATGCGACGCAGCGACCGACCTGGCGACCGACGGGACCGTGGGCGTGAGCAGGACCGTCGACCTGGGGGGTCCGGTACACCTGGTCGACCACGGAGGCCGCGCGGACGGTCCGACCGTGGTGCTGGTGCACGGGCTGGGCGGCTCGCACCTGAACTGGGACCTGTTCGCGCCGCTGCTGACCCCGCACGCCCGGGTGCTCGCGGTGGACCTGCCCGGCTTCGGCCGCAGCGAACCGGCCCGGCGGCGCGCCACCGTGCACTCGAACGTGACCGTGCTGCAGCGCCTCCTGCGCGAGGTCGCCGGCGAGCCCGTCGTCCTGCTCGGCAACTCGATGGGCGGGATGATCTCCGTCCTGACCGCGGCGGCCACACCGGACCTGGTCCGCGGTCTCGTGCTGGTCGACGCCGCCGTGCCCGGGCCCCGGCCGACGCGGGACCCGCTGGTGGCGCTGACCTTCACCGCGTACGCGTTGCCCGGGGTGGGGGAGCGGTTCCTCCGGCTGCGCCGCCGGGCCGGGTCGCGGGCGTCGGTGGTGACCATGCTGCGGCTGTGCGGAGTCGACCCCGCCGGCGTGCCGGCACCGCTGATCGAGCGGTCGGCGGCGCTGGTCGAGCAGCGGCAGGACGTCGAGGGCATGGACGAGGCGTTCCTGACGGCGGCCCGGTCGGTGCTCCGGGTGCTCGCCGATCCGCGCGACTACCGCCGCGCCATGGCCGCCATCCGGGTGCCGGTGCTGATGGTGCAGGGTGACCGGGACCGCCTGGTCGCGGTCGGCAACGCCCGTGACGTCGCCCGCCGGCACCCCGCTTGGCGGTACGTGGAGCTGGCCGGGGTGGGTCACGTGCCGCAGCTGCAGGTGCCCGGCCGGCTGGCGGCCGAGGTCCTCGGGTGGCTCGACGACCTGCCCGCGGTGCCGCTGCCCGGCTGAGCGGCAGGGGACCGGACGGGGACCTCTGCTCAGCCGGCCTGCGACAGCTGCTGCCGGACCCGGTCCAGCAGCGCCAGCAGGGCTGCGTCCACGACCGCCGGCCGGCTCAGGTTGACGCTGTGCCCCGCGCCCGGCACGACGACCAGCTCGGCGGCCGGTCCGATCAGCCGGGCCAGCCGGCGGCTGTGCGCGGCCGGGGTCAGGCGGTCGGCGTCGCCGACCAGCACCGTGACCGGCACCCGGCCCAGCACCGGCAACGCGGCCGTCTCGTCGTACGCCAGGAGGCCGGCGTAGAAGGCCGTGGTGATCGGGTACGGGGTCTCCTCCAGCATCCCCTGCACCTGCCGGACACGCGCCGGCTCGGCGTCGTCGGTGCCGAACAGGTAGCGGCGGGTGTACCAGCGGCCCAGCCCGCTGCCCCGCCGGCGGAACCGCTCCAGCACCGGCGCGGTCAGCCGGAGCCAGGCCAGGAACAGCGCCAGCAGGCCCAGCCGCCGGGCGTGCCCGACCAACCGACCGAGCAGCCCGTCGCCGGCCAGCCCGCCGGCCGAGGTGGCGAGCAGGAACACCCCGGCCACCCGGTCCCCGAACAGCTCCGGCTGCCGGCGGGCCAGCGCGAGGATGCTCATCCCGCCCATGGAGTGCCCGGCCAGCACCACGGGGCCGGTCGGCGTGGTGGCGTCCAGCACCTCGGCCAGGTCCCGCGCGGTCCGGTCGATCGTCGCCTTCCGCAGGCTCGTCCAGCCCGACCGGCCGTGGCCGCGGTGGTCCCAGAGCACCAGCCGGGCCCGCCCGCGCAGCGCCGCGCGCTGCGGGTCCCACTCGCCGAGGCGGGCGGTGAAGCCGTGGGTCAGGACGACGGTGAGCGCGGCGTCCCGGTCGCCGTCCACCTCGACGTGCAGCTGCACCCCGTCGTCGGTGCGGACGGTGCACGGCCCGGGGCCGGCCGGCCCGGAGGATGCTGAGCGCCGGCGGCGCGGACGGGGGGACACCACCTCATCTCAGGTGCCGGTGCGCCGCCCCGCAACGCCGGGCCGAGACCGCCGTCCCCCGGTGACCGGCTGCCCCGGGCGTGCGCCGCCACCCGGCCGGGGTAGGAGCGGTTCGTGGACAGCGGCGCAGGACCCCGGGAGGGCAGCCTCCGGCTCGTCGACGGGCGGCAGCTGGCCTACGCCGAATGGGGTGACCCGGCGGGGTGGCCCGTGCTCGGCTGCCACGGCTCGCCCAGCTCGCGGCTGGAACGGCACGTCGAGGACGCCGCCGCCTACCGCCGGTGGGGGGTGCGCTTCCTCGTGCCCGACCGGCCGGGGTTCGGGCGATCGGACCCGCAGCCGGGCCGCCGGGTGCTGGACTGGACCGACGACGTCCGGCAACTGCTGGACCACCTGGACATCGACCGGTTCGCCGTGCTCAGCCTGTCCGGCGGCGCCGCCTACGCGCTGGCCTGCGCCCATGTGTTCGGCGAGCGCATCCCGGCGGTCGGCGTGCTCGGCGGCGCCCCGCCGCCCGACGTCCCCTGGCCGTGGCCGCGGTGGCTGCCGCAGCGCGTGCGGGCCGCCGCCCACCGGCCGGGGCCGGCGCCGAGGATGCTCCGGCCGGTGCTGGCGCCGGTGACGCTGCGCCCGGCGCTGATCCCGCGCTACCTGCAGCTGCGGCTGCACCCGGCCGACCGGCGGGTGCTCGGCCGGCCCGGGGTCCGCCGGGTGCTGGCCGAGACCTTCACCGAGGGGCTGCGCAACGGGCCGGCGCCGCTGGCCGCCGACCGCGCCCTGCTGCTGCGACCGTGGGGCTTCCCGCTGACCGAGGTGCGGCAGCGGGTGCACCTGTGGCACGGCACGCAGGACTGGCAGGTGCCGGTCGCGCTCGGGCGGGTGCTCAGCGCCATGCTCCCGAACTGCACGCCGCACTGGTTCTCCGGGGAAGGGCACTTCCTCGTCTTCGACCACGCCGAGCAGGTCTACGCGGCGCTGCGTTCCTGAGCGCGCCCTGCCCGGAACCGGGGCGGCTGCCCCGCCGGGCGCAGGGAGGCGCTCAACCCTCCGCGAGCGGCAGGTCCGCGACCTCGCGCACCCGGGCCGGGCCGGCCGGGGGCTGCTCCACCCGGAAGAGGACGAACCGGGCGCGCCGCCCGTCCAGAACCAGCTCGCCGAGCAGGTCGCCGAAGAAGGGGCCGGCCGCTTTGCGCCACCGCAGCCGGGTCGGCTGCACCCGGCCCAGCCACGCCACGGCCCGGGTCAGGCCTCTGGCCCACCGGCCCCACCCGGCGGTGAACCCCAGCTCGACGGCGCGCGGAGCCCGGTTGTGCAGCGGCGAGACGGTGATCTGGTGGATCCGGCCGGCCAGCCCGGACGGTGCCACCAGCTCGGCGGCGTAGGCGTGGTGCACGTCCCCGGACAGCACCACCGCGGTCGCCGGAGGCGTGCCGAGGTCGCCGCGGGCCGCGGCGACGAGCACGCGGCCCAGCCGTTCGAACGAGCGGCCGAACGCCGCCCAGTGCTCGAGATCCGCCGCCTGGCGCAGCCGCTCGGACAGCCGACCCAGCGGGCGACCGGAGTGCCGGGTGACCAGCGTCTCGTTCCAGCGCTCGGCGTGGTGGATGGACTGGGGCAGCAGCCACGGCAGGGAGCTGCCGACCAGCAGGTGGTCGACGCCGTCGGCGACGGCCTCGCGGACCGCCCTCTCGACCCAGGTGAACTCCGTCTCGTCCAGCATCGCGCGGCGGTGTTCCTCGAGCACCCGGCCGGCCCGGGTGTCCACCACGACCAGCCGCGCCGCGGCCCACCGCCGCACGTAGCTCCAGCGCAGCGAGCCGGGTGCCTCGTCAGCGGCGCGGGCCATCCGCCGGAGCACGGGACCGGCGTCCGCGCCGGCGCGGCGCTGCACCGCCTGCCAGGTGTCGTCCCCGGCCAGTGCCGCCGGCGACAGGTTCCCCAGGTGCTGGTAGACCCAGTAGCTCATCAGGCCGCCATGGATGCGCCGCGGCCACCAGTCCTGCTCGGCGCGCTCGGCCCGCCAGCCGGCCGAGGTGTTCCAGTCGTCGATGATCTCGTGGTCGTCGAAGACCATCGCCGAGGGCACCGTGGACAGCAGCCAACGCACCCGGGGGTCGGTCCACGACTCCAGGTAGAGACGCGTGTACTCCTCGAAGTCCGCGGCGGTGTCGTACGGCGGCTCGCCGAGGTCCCGGCGGGCGGCCAGCCACTCGCGCGTGCCCGGGGTGACGTTGTCGGCGTACACCTGGTCACCCAGGAAGACCAGGGCGTCGGGCCAGTGGGTCTCCGGCATCGTCAGAAGGGCGCCCGCGTAGGTGTCCAGGGCGTCGGGGGACATACCGGTCCGGGTGTCGACGGTCTCGTGCCGGGCGTACCGGCAGGACCCGAACGCGATCCGGAAGGGTCCCGCCCGGCCCACGGTGCGGATGCGGCTGGGCGGGAAGGCCGGGTCCGGGAGCGGCCAGACGAGGGTGCCGTCCAGGCAGACCTCGTACGGGGTGACGCTGCCCGGTTCCAGCCCCTCGACGACGACGAGCGCGTAGTGGTGGCCTTCCACGCGGAAGGTCTGCACCCGCCGCCCCAGCACCTCCACCTCGCAGGGCCGGTCGACCTCCACCCAGATGGTCGCCGACTCCGCGTCGACGTGCCGGAGCGCCGGCCCGAGCAGCAGCTGCGGGGAACTGGCAGCGGGCATGCACCGTTCCTACCGTCCGCCCGCGCCGCTCCCAAGGGCCAGCAGGCGCCGGCGGCGGCCGGGCCGCCCCGTGCAGCGGATCCGGCCGGGACCTCCGGTACTACGCTGCGACGCCCGCGAGATCAGGGAGGCCGACCATGGACGCTGCCGAGCCGGACCGCCGCGGCGTGCAGCCGATCGGGGTGGGGGTGATCGGCTTCGGCTGGATGGGCAAGGTGCACACCGAGGCGTACGCGCGGGTGCGGCACCACTTCCCCGACCTGGCCCTCGTGCCGCGCCTGGTCGTGGTCGCCGACGAGGTGCCGGGCCGGGCCGAGCAGGCCGTCGCGCAGTTCGGCTTCGCCCGGGCGGTGCGGAACTGGCGGGAGGTGCTCGCCGATCCGGGCGTCGCCGCGGTGAGCGTGACCGCGCCCAACTGGCTGCACCGCGAGATCGGGGTGGCCGTCGCCGCGTCCGGGCGGCACGTGTGGATCGAGAAGCCGGTCGGGCTGAGCGCCGAGGACGCCCGCGCGGTCGACGCCGCGGTGCGGGCCGCCGGCGTGCAGAGCGCCGTCGGCTTCAACTACCGCAACGCGCCCGCGGTGGCCGCGGCCCGCGAGATGGTCGCGGCGGGCGAGATCGGCCGGATCACCCATGCGCGGTTCCGGTTCTTCAGCGACTACGCCGCCCATCCCGAGGGGGCGCTGAGCTGGCGCTTCGAGCGGGCCCGGGGCGGTACCGGCGTCCTGGGCGACCTGGCCTCGCACGGCGTGGACCTGGTCCGGCACCTGCTCGGCGACATCACCGCGCTGGTCGCCGACACGGCGGTCTTCCTGCCCACCCGACCGCGGCCCACCGGCGCCACGGCCGGGCACGGGCGGGCGTCCGGCGGCGAGCCCGGCCCGGTGGAGAACGACGACTACGTCTCGGCGCTGCTGCGGCTCGCCTCCGGGGCGCGGGTGGTCCTGGAGGCCAGCCGGGTGGCCGTCGCCGAGCAGAACGCCTACGGGTTCGAGATCCACGGCACCGCGGGAGCGCTGTTCTGGGACTTCCGCCGGATGGGTGAGCTGGGTGTCGGCCGCGGGAGTTCCGCGCAGGACCAGTCGATGTCCACCGTCTTCGTCGGCCCCGGGGCCGGGGACTACGGCGCCTTCCAGCCCGGTGCGGGCAATGCGATGGGCTACGACGACCTGAAGGTGATCGAGGCGCGGAACTTCCTGGACTCGATCGCCGGAGGCCGCCCGTGCGGAGCGCACCTGGACGACGCGGTGCGGGCCGCGGTCACCCTCGACGCCCTGTCGGCCTCCGCGGCGGGTGGTGGCTGGGTGGAGGTCCCGGCCGGATGAGAGTGGCCCCGGTCGACCGGTCCGGGGGGCGTCCCGCGTCCCGTGGGCGGCTCCTGCCGGGCCGTTCCGCCAGGCGGCTTCGTCGGCGCACGCGCACGTCTCGTGTTCGGGTGGCCGGTGCAGGACCCTTGACGGGTTCTGTAGGCCATGTCACATTTTCCCATGTCACTATGTTCGGACATGGACATGCCGACGAAGGTCGTCGGGTGTGTTGCTCGTTAGGCCCGTCCGTGGGCCCGATGTCCGGACCGAACAGGCCGGTTGGTCGCCAGCACGGTGGCCCGTCCCGACGAGGAGAACACGCATGAGGAGCACCCGAAGGCCGCTCAAGGCTCTCGTGGCGGTCACTGCCGCGACCATGGCGCTGGCCGCGTGCAGCAGTGAAGGGGGTGCCAAGAACTCCGGCGGTGGCGCGAGCAGCGGGGAGAGCTACACCATTGCGATGGTGACCCACGAGGCGCCGGGGGACACGTTCTGGGACAAGATCCGCAACGGCGCCGAGGCCGCGGCCAAGAACCACAACATCACGCTGAAGTACTCCAACGACCCCGACGCCGGCCAGCAGGCCACGCTGATCCAGAACGCGGTCAGCAGCAAGGTCGACGGGCTGGCCGTCACCATGCCGAACCCCGACGCCATCGGGCCGGCCGCGCAGAAGGCCGTCTCGGCCGGGATCCCGGTGGTCGCGTTCAACGCCGGTGGGGACACCTACAAGGACTACGGCATCCTGATGTACTTCGGCTCGAACGAGGATCTGGCCGGCCAGTCGGTGGGCACGAAGATCACCCAGGACAACCCCGGCAAGACCATCTGCGTCATCCAGGAGCAGGGCCAGGTCCAGCTCGAGACGCGGTGCGCCGGCGTGGCCAAGACCGACCCCAGCTCCGAGGTCCTCTACGTCAACGGCCGGGACCTGCCCTCGGTGCAGCAGACGATCGGCGCCAAGCTGCAGGAGGACCCGACGATCGCCAACGTCGTGACCCTCGGCGCCGACATCGCCCTGGCCTCGCAGAAGGCGATCGCCGACGCGGGCAGCAAGGCCCAGGTGGCCACGTTCGACCTCAACGCCGACGTGGCCCAGCAGATCAAGGACGGCGGCATCGCCTTCACCGTCGACCAGCAGCCCTACGTGCAGGGCTACCTGGCCGTGACCTCCCTGTGGCTGAACCTGACCAACGGCAACGACATCGGCGGTGGTGGGCCGGTGCTGACCGGACCGTCCATCGTCGACTCGAGCAACATCGACAAGATCATCCCCTACACCAAGAACAACACCCGCTAGTCCCGCTCGGGGGAGCCGGGCACGGCCCGGCTCCCCCTCCCACTCCCTCCTTCCCCTGGAGCAGGCCATGAGCTCGTCCGTGGCGACACAGCCGCCCGCGCAGTCCTCCTCGCCACCCTCACCGGCCGCCCCGGGACGGCCGCCGAAGTCGATGGTGACCCGCATCCTGGGGCGGCCCGAGGTGGGCGCCCTGGCCGCGGCCATCGTGATCTTCGCCTTCTTCTACGCCGCCGCACCGACCTTCCGGACGCTCCCGGCGGCGTCGACCTACCTGTACGCCAGCTCCACGATCGGCATCGTCGCCGTCGGGGTCGCGCTGCTGATGATCGGCGGCGAGTTCGACCTGTCCTCCGGGGTCGCGGTGACCACCGCGGCACTGACCGCCGCGATGTTCTGCTACCAGCTCAGCCTGAACGTGTGGGTCGGGGTGGTCGTCAGCCTGGTGGTCGCGCTGGCCATCGGGTTCGTCAACGGCTACCTCGTGGTGCGTACCGGGATCCCGAGCTTCCTGGTCACGCTGAGCACGTTCTTCGTGCTGCAGGGGCTCAACCTCGGCGTCACCAAGCTGATCACCGGGGCCGTCGCCACGCCCAACGTGAACCAGCTGGACGGGTTCTCCTCGGCGCGGGCAGTGTTCGCCTCCGACATCGACCTCGGCTTCATCACGCTGAAGATCACCGTGCTGTGGTGGCTGGCCTTCGTGGCCATCGGCACCTGGGTGCTGCTGCGCACCCGGGTCGGCAACTGGATCTTCGCCGCCGGCGGCAACGAGGCCAGCGCCCGGGCGGTCGGCGTCCCGGTGCGGAAGGTGAAGATCGGCCTGTTCATGGCCGTCGGCTTCCTCGCCTGGTTCCTCGGCATGCACCTGCTGATGAACTTCAGCTCCGTGCAGGCCGGCATCGGCGTCGGCAACGAGTTCGTCTACATCATCGCGGCGGTCGTCGGCGGCGCCCTGCTGACCGGCGGCTACGGCTCGGCGGTGGGCTCGGCCCTCGGTGCGGTGATCTTCGGCATGACCACGCAGGGCATCGTCTTCGCCGGCTGGGACCCCAACTGGTTCAAGACCTTCCTCGGCGCCATGCTGCTGATGGCGGTCATGGTCAACCTGTACATCAAGAACTACGCAGCCCAGAGGAAGTGACATGACCGACACGATCATGGAACACGCGGCGGGTGACCTGAAGGCCGGCACGACCCTGGTCGAGATGGACGGCGTCGGCAAGGCCTACGGCGCGATCCGCGCCCTGGAGGGCGTCAACCTGACCGTCAAGGCCGGGGAGGTCACCTGCGTGCTGGGTGACAACGGCGCCGGCAAGTCGACGCTCATCAAGATCATATCGGGTCTGCACCCGCACAGCGAGGGCACGCTGAAGGTCGACGGCCGGGAGGTCCACTTCTCCTCCCCGCGCGAGTCGCTCGACGTCGGCATCGCCACCGTCTACCAGGACCTCGCCGTGGTCGGGCTGATGGAGGTGTGGCGGAACTTCTTCCTCGGGTCCGAGCTGCGCAAGGGCAAGTACCCGCTCGCCCCGCTGGACATCAAGGCCATGCGCGAGATCGCCGACGCCGAGCTGCAGAAGATGGGCATCTCGGTCAAGGACATCAACCAGCCGATCGGCACGCTGTCCGGTGGCCAGCGCCAGTGCGTGGCCATCGCCCGCGCGGTCTACTTCGGTGCCCGGGTGCTCATCCTGGACGAGCCCACGGCGGCCCTGGGGGTGAAGCAGTCCGGTGTGGTGCTGAAGTACACCGCCGCGGCCCGCGACGCCGGGCTCGGCGTCGTGTTCATCACCCACAACCCGCACCACGCCTACCTGGTCGGCGACCACTTCATCATCCTGAAGCTGGGTCGCCGGGTGCTGGACAAGAAGCGCTCGGAGGTCACGCTGGAGGAGCTCACCGCCGAGATGGCCGGCGGGCAGGAACTGGCCGAGCTCTCGCACGAGCTCAAGCGCTGACCCCCGGACGCTGCTGCCGGTGACCGGGAGCCCCTCCGACCGGAGGGGCTCCCGGTCACCGGTGCGTCATGGGTGGCGTGGGCCGCTGATTCCGCGGGACACCGGATCGCGTGCACCTGCCTCAGCTGGCTCCCGGCTGCAAGTCATCAGCTTCCGGGATGTCGAGAACGTGGCGCCGGCTCCGTCCCAGGGACATCAGCGGCCGCGACAGGCCGCGCGAGGAAATGGGAGAGCCACCATGACGATCCAGCGGATGGACCACGTCAGCGTCGTCGTCGACGACCTCGAGGCCGCGAAGTCGTTCTTCCTCGAGCTGGGCATGGAGCTGGAGGGCGAGGCGCCGATCGAGGGACGCTGGGCGGACCGCGTCAACGGGCTCGACGGCGTCCGGGTCGACATCGCGATGATGCGGACCCCGGACGGCCACGGCCGGATCGAGCTGACGAAGTTCCATTCCCCGAAGGCGGTCAGCGCCGAGCCGGAGAACGCACTGGGTAACACGCTGGGCCTGCGCAGCATCATGTTCGCCGTCGACGACATCGACGCCGCTGTCGCCCAGCTGCGAGCCCACGGCGCGGAACTCGTCGGAGAGGTGGCGCAATACCAGGACAGCTACCGGCTCTGCTACGTCCGCGGCCCCGAGGGGATCATCGTCGCGTTGGCCGAGCAGCTCGGCTGACCTCTTTCCCGCGCGGCTGTGCCGTATTGGCCTCGTCGGCGTATCAGCCGCGGCCCCGCGTGCTCTGGATGGTGCAGGACTCCTGGCGCCGGCCAGGAGCCGGCGCGTCGGGGGCAGTGCCCGCGAGGGGGAGGTCGATGTGAAACGTCTGGTGATCTGCTGCGATGGCACCTGGAACAAGCCGGACCAGGCCGCCGGGGACAGGCCGTGCCCCACCAACGTCACCAAGCTGGCCCGCGCCGTGGCCGACCGGGACGGCGACGGGACCGAGCAGCGCCTGCTGTACCACGTCGGGGTCGGCAACCGACCCGGGGAACGGCTCAGTGGTGGCGCGTTCGGGGTCGGCCTGTCCCGGGACGTCAAGGACGCCTACCGCTGGATCGTGGAGAACTACGACCCCGGCGACGAGCTGTTCCTCCTCGGGTTCAGCCGCGGGGCCTACACCGCCCGCAGCACCGCCGGCCTCGTGCGCAACGTCGGCGTGCTCCGGCGGGGAAACGCAGACCGCCTCGACGACGCCTACCGGCTGTACCGGGACCGGGCGTCGGGGCCCCACGACGTCGAGGCGGAGCTGTTCCGCCGCTCGTACTCCCACGAGACCGCCACCTTCCAGACCCGCATCCGGTTCATCGGCGTCTGGGACACCGTCGGCGCACTGGGCATCCCGTGGAGCGGTGTCCCCCTGGTCGACCGGTTCAACCGGCGGTGGAGCTTCCACGACACCCAGCTGAGCCGCATCGTGGACGGCGCCTTCCAGGCGCTGGCGATCGACGAGAAGCGCAAGCCGTTCCAGCCCGCGGTGTGGACGCCGAACCCCGACGCGGAGGGCCAGCGGGTCGAGCAGGTCTGGTTCCCCGGCGTCCACAGTGACGTCGGCGGCGGCTACCCCGACTCGACCCTGGCCGACGTCCCGCTGCTGTGGATCGCCGAGCGGGCCGAGGAGTACGGCCTGGCGCTGCGGGAGGGCGCCTTCACCGCCGCCGGCGGCTGGGGCGCGCCCGGCAGCAGCCTGCCGCCGGTCGACCCCGACCCGCTCGGCACGCTGCACGAGTCGCGCCGGGCCCTGTACCGACTGGTGAAGCCGGATCGGCGTCGCCTCGGGCAGACCGATCCGGCGCACGAGTGGGTGGCGTCGACGGCGCTGGAGCGGCGAAAGGCGCTGCCCTACGCACCGCCCGGCCTGCTGGCCTACCTCGACGATCCACGGCACCAGGTCCGGCCCGTGCACGTCGGCGAGCGGGCCAGGCTGCGCAGGGATCGGTGGGAGCCGGCCGCCTGAGGAGCTGAGCCCGGCAGTCGGCGGCTGACCGCTGCCCGGTCCTCCCGCCCCGCAGCGGCCGTGGAACCCCCGGGGCGGGGCGGGACCCCCCGCAGCGAACGTCGGCTGGCTGTCCCGGGTCGGCGGTCAGGGCAACGGTGACATCCATGATCGTCGTGATCGCTGCTGGTTCTCGGTCGGTCGGCCTCTAGGCTGCGGCTCCAACCAGGGTGGTTCCGGTATCGGGTGGGTGGTCACATGTCGGAGGGTGGGGCCTCGGAGGCCGAGGCGCGGGCCTTTGCGGCGGCGGTCCGGTCCCTGCTGGCCTGGGTGCACGCACCCGAGGTCGGGGAGCGCAACGAGGTGGCCGCGCTGGTCCGAGAGGTGCTCGGGGAGGCCGGCGCGACGCAGTCGGTGGTGACCCGGCAGCTGCCACCCTTCGAGCACGTGAACCTGCAGACCGCGCTGGATGCGTGGTCGGTCGAGGAGGGGCGGCGGGTCGAGGTCCGCGGCGTCGCACTGCCACCGCACTTCGGCGGGATCTCGCTGCAGCAACTGGTCAGCGGGGAGGCGCTGCCGCCGCTGCGGCTCTCGGCGCCCGGCGTGGTGGACCTGCCCGACGGGCCGGACTCGACGCTGGCCTGTCTGCGGCTGGCGCTGCTGCTGGTCACCGACGACAGGGGCCGGTACGTGCTGATGGTCCGGGGGCCCGTCGAGCACCACGAGCCGGTGCTGACCGTCGAGGTCGCCGGCCTGCCGGTGCGACAGGCGCAGGCGGTGCTGGGCGAGCTGGAGCGGCTGAGCCGCCGGCTGAACGTCTACCGAGGGCACCTGCTGGAAGTGACGCAGACCCCGATGGGCGGGGTCAGCCTGAGCTTCCTCAGCGTGGCGGCGACCGGCCGGGACGACGTGGTCCTGCCGGAGGCGGTGCTGGACCGGATCGAGCGGCACGCCCTGGCGGTCGCCGAACACCGGTCCGCGCTGGTCGCGGCCGGACAGCACCTCAAGCGGGGGCTGCTGCTGTTCGGCCCCCCGGGAACGGGCAAGACGCACACCGCCGGCTACCTGCTCGGCCGGATGACCGAGTACACCCGCCTGGTCCTCACCGGCCGGTCGCTGGGAGTGGTCGGTGCGGTGACCGAGCTGGCCCGCCAGCTCCAGCCCGCGGTGGTGGTCCTGGAGGACGTCGACCTCGTCGCCGCGGACCGGTCGTTCGGTCCCGGAGGCAGCCCGGTGCTGTTCGATCTGCTGGACGCGATGGACGGCGCCGCGGCCGACGCCGATCTGCTGTTCGTGCTGACCACCAACCGGGCCGACCTGCTCGAACCCGCGCTGGCCGCCCGCCCCGGCCGGGTCGATGTGGCCGTGGAGATCGACCTCCCGGACGCGGACGCCCGCCGGCGGCTGCTCGAGCTCTACGGCCGCCAGGTCCCACTGGAGGTCTCCGACGCGGACGTCGAGGCGGTGATCGAGCGCAGCGACGGCGTCACCGCGTCCTTCCTGAAGGAGCTGTTGCGCCGGGCTGTGCTCGAGGCGCTGCGCGACGACGGCGAGCTCACCGCCGTCACCGGCCGGCATCTGGCTCGCGCGCTCGACGACCTGCTCCACTCCACCCAGTCGGTCACCCGCAGTCTGCTGGGTGTCGGCGTCGATCCCGCGACACTGCCCGGCGGCGGACCCGCGCCGATGCCGGCCCGCGGCGGCTGGGTCACCTACTCCTCGCGCCATGGCGGACCCCGCTTCGAGTGACCGGACCCCGGTGTACTCCCGGCGAATCCTCAAGTAGGACCGGGTGACGGGCTTCCGGACACGGCGCGGGTCATGCCGCCGACGGTCTGCCGGCTTCGGGTCAGCGCGCCCTGAGCGGCCCTCCAGGGCTCGGTCAGCGCACGTACTCACTGCGGACCGGCGTGCCCATCACCGCGAACGTGGACCTCGTTCGTCCGCCGAGCGGGTTTGTCAGGTGCTCCTGACGACGTAATCTGTCAGGCGACTCCTGACAACCGAGGGAGAAGGCCATGACCAGCCGCTGCTCGTTCTGCACCAAACCCGGCGAACAGGTCGATACCTTGGTCGCCGGGGCTGGCGTGTTCATCTGCAACGAGTGCGTCGAGTTGTGCGCCGCCGTCATCGCCACCAAGCGAACCAGTGGCTCTACACCACGCGTGCCGCTGTGGGAGCAAATTGACGACCAGGCGGTACTGGACCACCTACCCCGAATCGAGGCAGTTCGCGATCAGGTGGATGACGACCTCCGCGCCTGGGTTGGCGAGGCCCGGCGACGGGAACTGTCGTGGGACCGGATCGGCGCAGCACTCGGCATGAAGCGCCAATCGGCGTGGGAGCGATTCGCCGGCTGACTGACTGCCGGCTGACTGACTGACGTGGAACGGCGCTCTGAGGCCGCCTTCAGGGCGAAAGTTTTCGGGGTGGCGCCTACAGCGCTTCCGCGGCCGCCCGGAGGTTCGCTGCGGCCAGGGCGAGCCCGTCGAGGCGGCTGAAGTCGGCGTCCTCGTGCTCGATGTTGACCGCCATGTCCGGATCGACCTCGGCCAGCGCACGCAGGAACTCCGTCCACCAGTCGACGTCGTGGCCGACGCCCACGGCCACGAACCGCCAGGCCGGGTCCTCGGGCCAGGCGTTGCACCAGTGTCCGATGCCGGTGGGGACCTTGTCCGGGGCGTCCGCGGGCACCCGACCGAAGGAGGTGTCGAGGACGCCGCGGACGTCGACGCCCGGCGTGATCATCGCGTCCTTGGCGGCGGCGTGGAACACCAGCGGTCCCAGCCGCCGGATGCAGGCGACCACGTCCATGCCCTGCCACATCAGGTGCGAGGGGTCCATCTCCGCGCCGACGTTGGTCGCCGCGGTGAGGTCGACCAGCTTCTCCAGGGTGACCGGTGAGAAGACCAGGTTGTGCGGATGCATCTCGATGGCGACCCGGACGTCGTTGGCGCGGGCGAGCGCGTCGATCCCGGTCCAGAACTCGGCCGCGACGCCCCACTGGTAGTCCAGGACGTCCAGGTACACCCCGTCCCAGGGGTTGACGACCCACGACGGGTAGCGGGCGCCGGGGTCCGAACCGGGGGTGCCGGACATCGTCACCACCCGCCGCACGCCCAGCAGGCCCGCGAGCTCGATGGTCCGGCGCAGGTCGTCGGCGTGCTTCGGGCCGACACCGGGCAGCGGGTTGAGCGGGTTGCCGTTGCAGTTGAGCCCGGTCAGCGCCATCCCACGCGACTCGAAGGTCTCCAGGTACTCGCGCCGGGCCTGCCCGGAGGCCAGCAGCAGGTCGACGTGGCAGTGCGGGGAGGGAATGAAGCCGCCGGTGTTGACCTCGACGGAGGTCAGGCCGTTGTCCTGCAGCACGTCGAGGGCGGCGGTCAGGGGGCGGTCGTGCAGGCAGGCGGTGTAGGCGCCGAGCTGGAGCGGCATCGCAGATCCGGCCTTTCGGAGGGTCAGCGGGCAGGGATGGCGACGGCGGCACCGTCGGACTGCGCGGACGCGACGACTGCCTGGATGGTCTCCAGAGTGTGCAGCCCGTCGGCGAAGGTGGCGTTCGGCGGCAGCGAGTCCGGTGTGCCGGCGATCTGGTCCAGGAAGGCGCGGCACTGGTAGACGAACATCTCGGCGTTGCCACCGCCCACACCGGGGGCCTGCATGGGGTAGCCGCCGGCGAAGTAGGGCATCTGCGGGCCGACGATGACCTGCCGCGCGCCGCGGGTCCGCGCGTCGGGCTGGGCGTCGTCGAACAGGTACTCCGCGGGGCGGTGCCAGTCGAAGGAGGCGCGGCCGCCGAGGCCGTACACGTCGAACGCCAGCCCGTTGGGCATGCCGAACGCCGTCCGGGACACCGAGAACGACCCGGCGAGCCCAGAGGCGAACCGGGCGGAGACCACGGCCGTGTCCTCGTTCTCCACCTCACCGACCTCGTCGCTGACCGGCGCGGCGCCGTGGCCGACCACCGCGCCCAGCGGTAGCCGGCGCTGCCGGACCTGGGTGGAGAGGACGGCCCCGGACACCGACACGATCGGCCCGCAGAGGAACTGGCCGACGTCGATCACGTGGGCTCCGATGTCCGCCAGCGCCCCGGACCCCGGCCCGCCCGTGTACCGCCAGCTCAGCGGCCCGCGCGGGTCGCAGGCGTAGTCGCACCAGTACCGGCCGTCGAACAATGACAGCTCGCCGAGCTCGCCCTGCTGGACGTGGTCGCGGATCGCCGCGATGGCGGGGGAGCGGCGGTACGTGTAGCCCACGGCGGTCACCACGCCGGTGCGCTCCTCCGCGGCGGCCATCGCCCGTGCGTCGTCCAGCGAGCCGGCCAGGGGCTTCTCGCAGAGCACGTGCTTGCCTGCGCCGATGAGCGCCTCGGCGATCGGCCGGTGCAGGTCGTTGCCCACGACGATGCTGACCGCGTCGATCGACGGGTCCGCCACGACCTCCTCCCAGCTGGACACGGCCTTCTCGAAGCCGTACCGGCGCGCGGCGTCCCGGGCCAGCGCCTCGTTGGCGTCGGCGACGGCGGCCAGCCGGACGGGCGGCAGTCCCTCGCCGAAGACGGTGTTCACCGAGCGGTAGCCCGCGGCGTGGCTGCGCCCGGCCATCCCGGCGCCGATGACCGCCACGGACAGTGCCCCCTGGGACATCGCTTTCCCCTCTCGTCGGGGTGATGGAGCTCCGGCGGGTACGGGGGTGCACCGGCGGACGTGGCACCGTCCCTGGTGAAATCGGCCGTCACCGCGAGCCTAAAGCGCTTTAATGATGACGTCGATCCCACCAGCGGTCAGCCGTGGTGTCAAGGAAGCGGAGAGTGGTCGTGAGCGCGGAGCAGCCGGTGCGTCGTCCGCGGCTGCAGGACGTGGCGACCGAAGCGGGCGTCTCGACGGCGTCGGCGTCCCTCGTGCTGCGCGGCGCCCCCGGACCCAGCGCTGCCACCCGCGAGCGCGTGCTCGAGGCGGCGGCGCGCCTGGGCTACCGGCCCGACCGTGCCGCCAGCTCGCTGGCGCGGCGGCGCAGCAGGCTCATCGGGATCGTCATGGACGTCGGCAACACCTTCCACGCCCAGCTGGTCGAGGACGTGCACGAGGCCGCGGACGAGCACGGGTACGACCTGGTGCTGAGCACGGTCACCCGCACCCGGGACGAGAACCGGGCGGTGGAGACGCTGCTCGACTCGCGGTGCGAGGCGCTGGTCCTGCTCGGCTCGGAGGCGCCGGCCGCCCGGCTCAGCGCCCTCGACCGGCAGCTCCCCGTGGTGGCGGTCGGTCGCCCCGTGCCGTCGGCGGGCGTGGACGTCGTCCGGGCCGCGGACGACGAGGGCGTTGCGCTGGCCGTGGACCACCTCGTCGGCCTCGGGCACCGCCGGATCGCGCACATCGAGGGGGCCCGCTCCACCACCGCCCACTACCGCCGCACCGGGTACGAGAAGGCCATGCACCGGCACGGGCTGTCCGCGGAGATCGTCGTCGAGCCCGGCGACTTCACCGAGGACGGCGGCTACCGGGCCGCGGGCGCGCTGCTGCGCCGCGACGCCCGCCCCACCGCGATCTTCGCTCCGAACGACCTCGTCGCGACCGGTGCGCTGTCGGCCGCCGACGAACTCGGCATGACCGTCCCCGCCGACCTGTCGATCGTCGGGTACGACAACACCCATCTCGCGGCGATCCGGCACATCTCGCTGACCAGCGTGGACCAGCCGCGCCGCGACATGGGACGGGTGGCCGCCGAACTGCTCACCGCGCGCATCGGCGACCCGTCCCGGCACCCCCGGCAGAACCTGGTCGTCCCGCACCTGGTGGTGCGCTCGACCACGGGGCCCGCTCCCGCCCCGTGACCCGCCGCCCTCGGCAGCCCCGAGGGACGTCCCCCCGCCGCACATCGCTCCCGCACGTACGCATCCCCGGTGGCACCGCGCCCGTGGCCGGTTATGGCCGGGGGTTGGGGGACGGTCGATCGTCCCTAGAACCGGTGTAAGCCGGGTAAGGGCCCGGCCAAGACTGCCGCATTCGCCGGTCCCCGGCCCGCCGCCAGGTGGTTAATGGACTCACCGTCCGACGGGTGGATCCGGGCGGCCTCGGGGGAGGCCGCCCGGACGGGGCCTGCCGGACCGCACCGGGAAAGTCCACTGGGGGGTTCAGCTCGTGCGTGATCCGGAACTGGTGTCGTGCGCGCAGCGCGCGGCGAGCGAATTGGAGCGGGCGTGGTCGGAGTGGCGGCACGCGCGCGGCCTGGCCGAGCAGGTGTCGGAGTCCGTCGCCAGCTACGTGGCCCACTCGATCGACCACCCGTGGGGGCGGCCCCGCGTGGTCCTCGGCCTGGACGCGGACGAGGCGCGGGCCCTCGCGGCACTGCTGGGCAAGGAAGACCCGCTGCGCTGAT
>JAICZD010000219.1 GCA_025933855.1 Modestobacter sp.
ACGCCGCCGTCGGAAACGCGGTGGCGGTGGGATTTGAACCCACGGAGGCTTGCACCTCACACGCTTTCGAGGCGTGCTCCTTCGGCCGCTCGGACACGCCACCGCCGCAGAGACTACAGGCCCCGCTGGGAGCGGAAGAACGCGCGTAGCAGCGCGCCGGACTCCTCGGCGCGGATCCCGCCGACCACCTCGGGGCGGTGGTTGAGCCGCCGGTCCCGGACGACGTCCCAGAGTGAACCCGCCGCCCCGGCCTTCGGGTCGTCGGCGCCGTAGACCACCCGGGCGACCCGGGCCAGCACGCTGGCCCCGGCGCACATCGTGCACGGTTCCAGGGTGACCACCAGCGTCGCCCCGGTCAGCCGCCACCCGTCGCCGTGCACCCGTGCGGCCTCCCGAAGCGCCAGCACCTCGGCGTGCGCGGTCGGGTCGCCACGCCTCTCCCGCTCGTTGGCGGCCTCCGCCAGGACGGCGCCCTCCGCACCGAGGACGACGGCGCCGATCGGGGTGTCCCCCCATTCCTGCGCGGCGGCCGCCAGGTCGAGGGCTCGCAGCATGGCCTCGTCGTCGGTCACCAGGTCAGTCCCCGGAAGCTAGGGCTCTGCATACACCGGTATGCACAGCCCTACTTGCCGGAGTGCAGGTCATGCCAGCTCCAGCCCGGTGAGCGCCGACAGCTCCGCGAGCGCGGCCGCCGGGTCGCCCACCTTGATGGTGTGCATGCCCATCGCCCGGGCCGGCTTGAGGTTGATGCCCAGGTCGTCGAGGTAGGCGCAGTCCGCCGGCGGCACGGCACGGCCGATCGCCTCCGACAGCCGCTGCAGCGCCCGCTGGTAGATGGCCGGCTCGGGCTTGCGCACGCCCTCCACCGAGGACTCCACCACCGCGTCGAACAGCGCGAGGAGGTCGCCCAGCCGGCCGGTGCGCTCCATCGGCGCCACGTTGTTCGACAGCAGCGCCAGCGGGACGCCGGCGGCGTGGAGCCGCTGCACCGCCGTCACCATCGCCGGGCGCAGGTCCCCGGCCAGCGCGGTCAGCACCCGGCGGGCGTCCACGCGGTGTCCCGCCGCCGTCGCCTCGGCCTCGAACGCCGCGCGGAAGCCGGCCTCGTCCAGCTCGCGGCGCTCGTAGCGGGCCCAGGCGTTGGTGTCCGGCTCGGTGCTGTTGAGCCGGCGGATCAGCCCGTCGGGGAGGCCGGCCTCGGCCTCGTAGGCGGTGAAGGCAGCCATCGGGCTCTCCGTGATCACCCCGCCCAGATCGAAGACGACGGCGGTCACCCGGCCGGCGGTCATGCGGCGGCCGCCGCGGTCAGCTGCTCGGCGAAGCCCAGCCGCTCGGCGATCCGCAGCACCATCTCGTCGGCCCACAGATCATCGGCGTCCAGCAGGCGACCCAGCTCCTCGGCCGGGAGCCCGGCGTCGGAGAAGACGTCGAGATCGCCCCCCGGCCAGCCGGTCCCGTCGTCGTCGAAGGCGTCGTCGACGGTCGCGGCCAGGCGGCCGTCCAGCGGAGCTGCGCCGTCCTCCGCTCCGATGCCGTACCGCTCGACCACCTCGGCGGCCAGCAGCCACTCCTGGAAGGTGGCATCGGAGATCAGTGCGCGCACCAGTCCACCTGGCCCGTGCCGCAGCACGACGAAGTAGAGCCGGCTGTCGACGACGACCACGAACGGCCCGGGCGAACCGTCAACGGCAGGTTCGCCCAGGGCCCGCTCCAGCACCGGTAGCTCGTCGCCGGCATCGGCGGCCAGCAGTTGGCACTGCCAGCCGCCGTCGACCCGGGCCACCCGCACGGCGAAGCTCGGCCGCAGGGGTGTGGGCGGAGATGGGGTCATAACCTTCAGATCATGGCCGACGCCCCGGGGACCGACAGCACCGAGACCGCCGGGGACGAGGTGGCCGGCGACGACGCGGTCGATCCGGCACTGTTCGGCGCCCTCGCCGCTGATCCACTCGCCGAGCACCTGGGCATCGAGCTGGAGGCCGTCGGGCCGGGATACGCCCGGGCCTCGATGACCGTCGGCCCGCAGCACCTCAACGCGGTCGGCATGGCGCACGGCGGGGCGACGATGGCTCTGCTGGACGTGGTGCACGCCGCGGTGAGCAACAGCCACGGCTCCCTCGCGGTCGCCCAGGACGTGCACACCGAGTTCCTCAGCGCGGGCAAGCTGGGCGACCGGCTGGTCGCCGAGGGTTGGGAGCTGCACCGCACCGGGCGGACGGCGGTCTACCGGATCGACGCGGTCACCGGTGACGGCCGCCGGGTTGCCACCGCGCTGGCCCGCGTCTTCCGGCTGGGCACCCCCTGGCACACCGCGCCGCGGGCCACGGACCAGCCGTGACCTTTCCGGTCCCGACGTTGCCCGTGCCACCCGTCTCGGTGGTCGGGCTCGGGCAGCTGGGCGGTTCCCTGGCCGCGGCGCTGGCGGCCGCCGGGCGACCGGTCACCGGCTGGGACGTCGACCCCGCCGCCCGGGACGCCGCCGCGGCCCGGGGCGTGTCGATCACCACCGTGCTGACCGGGGTGGTGGTGATCGCCGTCCCGCTGCCCGACCTGGGCTCGGCGCTGGCCGGCCTGGACCTCGACCCGGACGCCACCGTCACCGACGTCGCGTCGATCAAGGGGCCGGTGGTCGCGGAGCTGACCGGGGTGCACGGCGACCGGTTCGTCGGCGGCCATCCGATGTGCGGCACCGAGCGGTCCGGGTACGAGGCGACCGATCCGGCGCTGTTCCGTGGAGCCCGCTGGGCGGTGTGCCTGGAACCCGGCACCGACCTGCGCCGCTGGCTGCGGGTGGCCGAGGTGGCCGTGGCGGTGGGCGCGGAGGTGGTGCCGGTGACCGCGGCCGAGCACGACGAGGCGGTCGCCGCGGTCAGCGCCGTGCCGCACCTGCTGGCCGCCGCCCTGGCCGCTGCCGCCGGGCAGGCCGGTCCGCTCACGCTGGGCATGGGCGCCGGCAGCTTCACCGACGGCACCCGGGTGATCGCCAGCGACCCGGCGTTCGTGACCGCCCTGGTGACCGGGAACCCGGCGACCGCGGACGCGCTGGACCGGGTGCGGGCCCAGCTGGACCGGCCCTGGGCGGAGCTGGTCGCCGCCGGCCACGCGGTCCGGACGGCGACCCGCGGCCGCCGTCCCGTCCGGGTGCCGCTGGACCGCGCGGCGCTGCTGGCCCTGGGCCGGGCGGGCGGCGCGGTGACCCGCCGGCTGGCCGCCTTCGTCGAGGGTTGGGTGCCCGACAGCCCGGTTGCCAGGGGTTAGCCCGGAGGCTGGGCGCCGAAGTCCGGAAGGGCCAGCGCGCCGTCCGCGCCGAGCGAGAAGCCGGGGTTGTGCGCGATCTCCCAGACGTGCCCGTCGGGGTCGGTGAAGCAGCCCGCGTAGCCGCCGTAGAAGGTCTCGGCCGCCGGCCGGGTGACGGTCGCGCCGGCCGCGGCAGCGTCGGCGAGCACCTCGTCGACCTCGGCCCGGGACCGGACGTTGTGCGCCAGCGCCATCCCGCCGAAGCCGTCGGTGCCGGGGTCGTCGATCCCGGCGTCGGCCGCCAGCGCCGCCCGCCCCCACAGCACCACGACCAGCGGGCCGGCCTGGAAGAACACCGTCTGCTGGACCTCCTGGCCGCGCCAGCCCAGCCGCTCGTAGAACGCCCGGGCCCGGGCCAGGTCGGTGACGCCGAGGGTGACCAGGCTGATCCGCTGCTCCATCGCGGCACGCTATCGCCGTTTGCAGTCGCGGACCGCCCGCCCGCACCGGCATCCGCCGCGGCATCGGCGGGGACCGGCCGGTTTCCCGGGCTCCCCGATGGGCAGGCTTCCCGGGACCACGCCGTCCGCACCGGACGCCGCACGTACGAGGAAGGACGCCCCATGGCCGACGAGGACATCCGCAGCCGCATCTCCGCGCTCGTCGAGGAGGAGCACCGTCTTCGGGAGAACGGCGACCACAGCGACGACCAGCGCGCGCGGATCGCCCAGCTCGAGCAGGACCTGGACCAGCTGTGGGACCTGCTGCGCCAGCGGGACGCCAAGCGGCAGTACGGCCAGGACCCCGGCGAAGCCAGCCCCCGGCCCGAGCCGCAGGTGGAGAACTACCTCCAGTAGCCCGAGTTGCGGGCGGCACCAGGATCACTTCGCTTCCGTAGTGTATGGCGATGATCAAGCCGGGGTAGGGTCCCCGCAGCGAGTGCTGGCGGAAGACAGGAGCAGCCCATGGCGCACGGCGTGGTGTGGAGCGGGCGGGAGATCAGCCGGGCAGTGGTGACCGGCGGAGCCGGATTCCTGGGGTCGCACCTGTGCGAGCAGTTGCTCGACCGCGGCGTCGAGGTGGTGTGCCTGGACAACTTCCTCACCGGCTCCCCCGGCAACGTGCTGCACCTGATGGAGCACCCGGCGTTCCGGCTGGTCCGCTGCGACGTCAGCGACTTCGTGCACGTCCCCGGCCCGGTCGACCTGGTGCTGCACTTCGCCTCGCCGGCCAGCCCGCTGGACTACCTGAGGATGCCGATCGAGACGCTGAAGGTCGGCAGCCTGGGCACCCTGCACACCCTGGGCCTGGCCAAGGACAAGGACGCTCGCTACGTGCTGGCCTCCACCTCCGAGGTCTACGGCGACCCGCTGGTGCACCCGCAGCCGGAGGACTACTGGGGCAACGTCAACCCGGTCGGCCCGCGCGGGGTCTACGACGAGGCCAAGCGGTTCAGCGAGGCGCTGACCACCGCCTACCGCACCTCGCAGGGCATCGACACCGGCATCGTGCGGATCTTCAACACCTACGGCCCGCGGATGCGGCCGGACGACGGGCGCGCGATACCGGCCTTCATCGGCCAGGCGCTGGACGGCCGGCCGCTGACCGTCGCAGGGGACGGCTCGCAGACCCGCTCGATCTGCTACGTCGACGACACCGTGCGCGGGATCCTCGCGATGGCGTTCTCGACGGAGGCCGGGCCGGTCAACATCGGCAATCCGGACGAGTTGTCGATGCTGCGGCTGGCCGAGTGGATCGTCGAGCTGACCGGCTCGGAGTCACCGATCGGGTTCATCGATCTGCCGGTGGACGACCCGAAGGTCCGCCGTCCCGACACCGCCCGGGCCGAGCGGCTGCTCGGCTGGCGGCCGGAGGTGAGCTCCGAGGACGGGCTGCGCCGCACGGTCGCCTGGTTCGCCGCCCGGCGGGGGGCGAACGCCCGGGCGGGCTGATGCGACCGGCTGACGGATCGGAGTCGTTCGAACGCGGAAGGTGTCGCATCTCTGACTCCGAGCGCCGCGGGCCCTCTACTCTGGTGCCGCGGGCTCGGGGGGAAACCGCTTGCCCCGGCCCCCTGACCCCAGAGAGCGAGCATGGGACGCCACGCCGACACGAGCTCCCCGCGCCGACTCCCGCGTTTCGGACCCCGCATCCTGATCGCCGCCACCGTCGTCCTGGTGCTGGCGGTGGGCGGCATCGTGTGGTGGACCGTCGGGTCCGGCGGCGGGGGCTGCTCGCCGACCGACGTGCGGGTCACCGTGGCCCCGGAGCTGGAGAAGACGGCCCACGACCTGCTGGGCGGGCAGCTCGCCACCAGGGGTGGCGGCTGCGCGCAGGCGCGCGTGACCGCGCAGCGGCCGGTGGAGACGGTCGGCAGCCTGGGCGCCCTGGGTGGCTCGGCGCTGCCCGAGGTGTGGGTGCCCGACTCCTCGCTGTGGGCCGCCCGGGCCCA
>JAICZD010000112.1 GCA_025933855.1 Modestobacter sp.
CACACCGAGCTGGAGGGTCAGCTGGACGGCACCTGGAGCCTGCACCTCGCGGCGGGCGGAACCGTGACGTCCCTGGTGGACCCGCCCTCGTGGGCCTGGCAGGGAAACCGGTACTGAACTGCATCAGCGGCCGAGCGCGCCGCCGTCCGGCCGCGTCGCCGTGTTCCGGCGGTGGTCTCCCGTACCCTGGGGTGTCCACGGCGCGCCGAGACCTCGCGCCCGTGTTCGCGGCCCCGCTCCGGTGGTCGCGCGCCGCTGCCGGATCGGCAGGTCGGCGCCGTAGCCGCCCGGCGCGTCCGTCCGGGCGCCGATCCAGTTCGCCAGGGGGACCGTCGTGGAACCGAAGGGCCGCACCTTCGGGGGTCGCTACGAGCTGTGCACACTGATCGCGACCGGTGGCATGGGGCAGGTCTGGCAGGCCCGGGACCTGCTGCTCAACCGGGACGTCGCGGTCAAGGTGCTGCGCAGCGAGTACACCGGGGACGCCACCTTCCTGGCCCGCTTCCGCGCCGAGGCGCAGCTCTCCGCGGGCCTCGTGCATCCGCACATCGCCACGCTCTTCGACTACGGCGAGGTGCAGCCGGCCGACGGCGGCGAGCACCTGGCCTACCTGGTGATGGAGCTCGTCCGCGGCGAGTCGCTGTCCCGGTTGCTGTCCCGGGAGGGGCGCCTGCCGGTCGGCCGCACGCTCGACATCCTCCGGCAGTCCGCCGCCGGACTGGCCGCCGCGCACCAGGCCGGCGTCGTCCACCGTGACGTCAAGCCGGGCAACGTGCTCCTCGGCGCCGACGGCCGCGTCGCGATCACCGACTTCGGCGTGGCCATGTCCGCGGCCAGCGTGCCGCTCACCCAGACCGGCCAGGTCATCGGCACGCCGTACTACCTGTCCCCCGAGCAGGCCCAGGGCGGCCGCGCCACCCCGGCCAGCGACGTCTACGCCCTCGGCGTGGTCGGCTACGAATGCCTGGCGGGCCGCCGCCCCTTCGACGCGGAGACCTCCGTGCAGGTGGTGCTGGCGCAGATCCACGACGCTCCGCCCCCGCTGCCCGACGACGTCCCGCGGCCCGTGCGCCGGCTCGTCGAGCGGGCCCTGGTCAAGGACCCCGCCGCGCGTTTCCCCGACGGAGCCGCGTTCCGGAACGCCATCGAGGACGTGCTCTCCGGACACCCGCCGGCCGGCGCCGGGCCGGATGCGCGTACCAGCGTGCGGCCGGACGCGAGCACGAGCGCGCGGCGGGACACCCGCACCAGGGTGCTGCCGGTCGTCGGCCCGACCCGGCCGCGCGGCACCGCGGAGCTTCCCCCGGCCCACCTGCGGGCCGCCGGCGCGGCCGCCGGACCCGCTGCACCCGCGGCCGGCGCGCACCGCCAGCCGGATGGCGACCCGAGCCCAGCAGGACGCCGCCGGCTGCTGGTCCCGCTGCTCGCCCTGCTGGCCGTGGCCGCCGTCGTGCTCGGTGCAGCGCAGTTCCTCGGCGGCGCCCCGTCCACCGCTGGGAGCAGTGCCGCGACCGGCGCCAGCGCAGCGACCACGCCGGCGACGACCACCGCCGCGCCGACCACCACGGCGGCCGTCGCGCTGGTGTCGGTCCCGGCCGGGGACTACGTGGGCCGCCCGGTCGGCGAGGTCCAGGCCGAGCTCACCGCCCTGGGCCTGCAGGTGTCGCTGCAGGGGCAGCAGACCGCGGACGTTCCCGACGGCCAGGTGACGGCGCTGGACCGCGACGGCCGGCTGACCCGCGGCACCGCGGTCACCGTCAGCTACGCCGTCGCGCCGCCGCCCACCACCACGGCGCCGCCACCTCCTCCCGCGACGGATCCCGGCTCCACCACGGTCCGCGCCACGACCAGCGGCCACGGGGGCGATGCCGGCAGCGGTGGGAGCAGCGACAAGACCAAGGGCAAGGGCGACGGCAAGGGGAACGGTAAGGGCAAGGGCAAGCCCTGAGCCGTCCCGCGAGGGATTTCACAGGGACCGCCCGGCCGGGCTGACGCTCCGTCGACCGGGGTGCTCGCCTGGCGCGGTGGGCCCGGCTCGGCGAGGCTGTGCGCGCCGCCCGAGCCCAGGGGCGGCCCGCCGAGCCCCGGAGGCAGGCATGACCGCACGCGAACCCGCGGAGATGGCCCAGGTCGCGGCCGAGACGGGCGCCAAGAAGACGCACCGCACCTGGGACCGGGTGCTGGTCAGCTCCTTCCTCGCCGGCGCCTACATCGCCTTCGGCGGGCTGGTCGCGATCACCGTCTCCTCCGGCCTCGAGCCCGAGACCTGGGGCACGCTGCCCACCCTGTTCATGGGCGCGGCCTTCACCCTCGGCCTGGTCCTGGTGCTGATCGCCGGGTCGGACCTGGCGACCGGCAACATGATGCTGGTCCCGCTCAGCGCCATGCGCGGCAAGATCGGCGCGGGCGACGTCGTCCGCAACCTGACCCTGGTGCTGCTCGGCAACCTGATCGGCGCGCTGGTGGTGGCCTACTTCCTCGCCGTCCAGACCGGCGTCATCGGTGCCCCCGGTGCCAGCGGCAGCCCCGGGCTCACCTACGACCGGCTGGCGTCCCTGGCGACCGCCAAGGCGTCCGGCGAGTCGCACTGGCAGGTCTTCCTGCGCGGCATCGGCTGCAACTGGCTGGTCTGCCTGGCGGTGTGGATGTCGCTGGCCGCGAAGAACGTCTCCGGCAAGATCCTGGCGATCTTCTTCCCGATCATGGCGTTCGTGGCGATGGGCTTCGACCACGTGGTGGCCAACATGTTCTTCCTGCCGGCCGCGATGTTCGCCGGCGTGCCGGGGATCGGCTGGGGCGACACGCTGCTCAACTGGCTCTTCGCCGGCCTGGGCAACCTGGTCGGCGCCGTGGTCTTCGTCGCCACCTCCTACTGGTACCTCTTCCTCCGCGACTCCCCTGCCACGCCCGCCGCACCGGCGACCGGCCGGTCCGAGCCCGCCGAACGCGCCTGACCGGCCGCCGTCCGGAAACCGGCCGGCCTGCCGTGGCCACGCCCGCCCGCCGACCGGGGCGAGTAACGGAACGGTCGGTGCCGCGGGGCAGGATGGCCGCCGTGGGTTACTTCGGCACCTTCATCTACCGCGACGGCCAGTGGCAGCAGCGCAGTGGCACCGGCCCCGAACTCGTCGTCGACGTGCACGACAGCGACATCGCGACGGTCGACTTCCGCCCGGCCCCGGCCGGGCTGGGCCGCTTCTACCTGGGCCACCAGCCGCGCGACTACTTCGCCGACCCGGAGGCCAGCCGGCCCATCGACGTCGGCGCCGAGGTGGAGGCGTTCCTGGGCTGGGCGACCGACACCCTGGGCCGGGCACCGCGCGCGGAGGACGTGCGGCCGCTGCTGGCCGAGCACGCCGGCCAGCAGCCGGTCGACCACGCCGTCGAGGACACCGTCGCCCGGCTGCTGGAGCTGCTCGGCGTCCCGGTGCCCGAGGGGTTCGGCCGGGAGAGCTGAGGCCGCCGCAGCGGCTCCGGCGCGGCGGGAACTCAGGCGGGCGGCTCGGCCGGCGCGTCCCCGGCTGCCGGCTCCGCGGCGTCCTGCTCCCGGCGGAAGCGCAGCGACTCCAGGCCCGCGTAGCCGAACAGGACGCTCCACGCGAAGGCCAGGAACGCCGCGCCCCACTCGGCGTCCACCAGGTGCAGGACCAGCTGCACCAGGTTGTAGGCGAGCGCTCCGCCGGCGAGCGCCTGCACTCCCCGGTTGCCGAACCAGGGCGGGCGGAGCGGAGCGGTGGCCACGGCCGAACGCTAACGGCTCCGTGTCCCTGGGTGCCCGGCAGCCTGCGCGCCGTCCGCACACGCCGCTGCGCCGCCACCGGCGCCACTGCCGCGGGCGGTCGGCGCCCATGGGTGCCGACCGGGAGGACCGTGTTCCGTGCGGCGGTGCCGCTGGGGTGCCGCCCGTCAGGAAGGAGTGGTGGCATGTACGCCAGGACCACCACGATCACCGGCGACCCCCGCGCGGTCGACGGCGGTATCGCCGACGTCCGCGACGAGGTCTGGCCGATGGTTCAGCAACTGGAGGGGTACGTCGGCCTGTCCATGCTGGCCGACCGAGAGGCCGGCCGGTGCATCATCACCACGGCATGGGCCGACGAGGCGGCGATGCGGGCCAGCGCGGACGCCGTCCGGGACTCGCGGGCCCGCGCGGCGGAGATGATGCGCGCTGACCGGGTGGATGTCCAGGAGTGGGAGATCATCCGGATGCACCGCGACCACCCCACCCGGGAGGGCGCCTGCGCCCGGGTCACCTGGATGGCCGGCGACATGGCCCAGCTCGAGCGCAGCATCGACGCGATGGGCATGAGCGTGCTGCCGCGGCTGGAGGAGCTGCCCGGCTTCTGCAGCGTCAGCCAGCTCCTGGACCGGAACACCGGGATGTCCACCGTGACCGCGGTGTACGACAGCCGGGAGGCCATGGACGGGTCCGCCGCACGGGTCGCCGGCATGCGGCAGGAGGTCATGACCGACAGCGGGGTCCGGGTCACCGAGGTCGCCGCGTTCGATCTGGCCATCGCACACCTGCGGGTGCCCGAGATGGCGTGAGGGGCCCAGGGGCCGGCGCACGTGGCGCGCCGGCCCCACCGGACCCGCGGGAGGGGGCGCCGCGCGGCGCTGCCCGGGACCGGCCAAGCTGACGGGGTGACCAACGAGGACAGCGGGTCCGGCTACGTCGAGAGCGGCCAGGAGTACCAGCGGGACCAGAACTACATCCCCGACCGGATCACCGCCGACGGCTCCGGCGGCTGGCCGGTCGAGCCCGGGCGCTACCGGCTCGTCGTCGCCCGCGCCTGCCCGTGGGCCAACCGGGCGGTCATCGTGCGGCGGCTGCTGGGCCTGGAGCCGGTGATCTCCATGGGCATCTGCGGACCCACCCACGACGAGCGCAGCTGGACCTTCGACGAGGACCCCGGCGGCCGGGACCCGGTGCTGGGCTACGAGCGGCTGCAGGATGCCTTCCTCGCCCGCGACCCGCAGTACCCGCGCGGCATCACGGTGCCGGCGATGGTCGACGTCCCCACCAAGGCCGTCGTCACCAACGACTTCCTGCAGATGACGCTGGACTTCTCCACCCAGTGGACGGCGTTCCACCGGGACGGCGCTCCCGACCTGTACCCGGAGGCGCTGCGCCCGCAGATGGACGAGGTGATGCAGCGGATCTTCACCGAGGTCAACAACGGGGTGTACCGGTGCGGGTTCGCCGGCTCCCAGGACGCCTACGACGCGGCCTACCGGCGGCTGTTCACCGCGCTGGACTGGCTGAGCGAGCGGCTGTCCGGGCAGCGGTACCTGATGGGCGGGTCGATCACCGAGGCCGACGTCCGGCTGTTCACCACGCTGGCCCGGTTCGACGCCGTCTACCACGGCCACTTCAAGTGCAACCGGGACAAGCTGGCCGAGATGCCGGTGCTGTGGGCCTACGCCCGCGACCTGTTCCAGACCCCCGGGTTCGGCGACACCACCGACTTCCCCTCGATCAAGCAGCACTACTACGTGGTGCACGCCGACATCAACCCCACGCGGATCGTGCCGCTGGGCCCGGACACCTCGAACTGGCTGACGCCGCACGGCCGCGAGGAGCTGGGCGGCTCCCCGTTCGGGGACGGCACCCCGCCCGGGCCCCCGCCGCCCGGCGAGCGGGTTCCGACCGACCACGGCCCCGGAGGCCTCGGCCGCCTCCCCTGACCCGGCTTCCCGGCCCACCCCCCTCCCGGCGGGGTGGGGGGCGCGGGAAAGGCCGGGGGCGGGGTGGGGGACGATCCGGGCGACGGCCCACCAGCGCCCGACCGCTCGGAAAGGGGACGACGCGATGACCGACGCGGTCCGCGCCCGCGAGCTCGTCCCGGCCGCCGACGACGCGGCCGGCCCGCCGGCCCTCGACCTGCCCAGCGCCGGCCCCGACCCGATCCCCTGGGACACCGCGCTGGCCGCCGTCCTCGGCTACGCCCGCGGCCGCCGCCCGCTGCGGTTCCGCACCCCCGACCATCCGCACGGCCGCTGGTTCTCCGTCCTCGCCTTCGGTTACGAGCGCTTCGACCGCCAGCCGGTGGACGGCGGACCGCTCGGGGACGCCGACGTCCTGGTCGCCGAGGGGCTGCACGGTCGGCTCGACCCGGCCGCCTGGGCCGCCGTGCGGGCCGCCCTGGACGGCATGGCTCCACTCGCCGACGCCCTCACCGGGAGGGCAGCCGGCCGCTCCTTCTGGCAGCTGCCCGCCGAGGAGTTCTCGGTGCTCGCCGAACCGGGCACCGTCGGCGCGGTGCTGCGCGGGATCCGGGAGCACGCCGAGGACGCCGGCGTCCGGCCCGACCTGGTCACCGCCGCCCTGCACCACCGGCACCCCCGGCTGGTGCCGCACGTCGACCGCACCACCCGCCGGCAGCTGTGGCCGCACGTGGTCGAGGGCGACAGCGGGCTGGAGGCGGTGGTGCACCGCGAACTGGTCGCGAACGCCGCCGGGTTCGCCGCTCTCGAGGCAGCCGCCGCCGTACTGCTGGATGACGGGCCTGGTGGCACCGGCGGCAGCCAGACCAGCGGCGGCGTGCGGCTGACCCGGCTGCGCCTGCACGACGTCCTGCTGTGGCTCAGCGGCAGCCTGCGGCTGACCCACGCCGTCGAGCTGGGCCGGGGCACCGGCGAGTGGCGGCGCCACCAGGCAGCCGGGTCGGCCGACGGAGTGCCGGCGCCGCGGCAGCCGGGCGCGGCGCTGCCGACCACCGGCGGGCCGCACTGAGCGGCCGCGCCATACCGGAGGCGGCCGGTCGGCCCGTCGAGAACCGGAGGCGGCCGGTCCGGCCCGTCGAGAACCGCAGGCGGCCGGTCCGGCCCGGCGGGACCCGCAGGCGGCCGGTCAGGCAGACCAGGACGGATCGCGCCCGGTCAGGCCGAGCAGCCGGTCGAACGCCGGGGCGCCGTCCGGAACGGGCACGACCGGCCCGTAGATGCTGTCGCGCGCGGCCGGCATCGTCCGGGCGAACTGCTCGGCGTGGGCCAGGCAGGTCAGCACGGCCGCCGGGTCAGCCTGGTACGGCTGGCCGGTGGCGACGGCGAGGTCCCAGCCGTGCACCAGCACCTCGTTCAGCCCGACGACCGCCATCACCGCGGCCGGCAGCTGCACCCCGCCGGCCTCGGCGACGCCCTCCCAGGCCGCCGGCGAGCGCCAGGCGGCGACCAGCTCGTCCAGCTGCCGGGGCAGCCGCTCCCGCCAGTCCGGCGCCAGGTTCCCCGCCGACGCGGACGCGGCGCCGGGCATCGGCGCCTTCTCCGCGGCCAGCCGGAACGCCAGCGTGAGACCCATCAGGTGGTCGAGCAGGCCGGCCACCGGCGTGCCGGCGCACGGGGTGGGGTCGGCGAGCTGGTCGTCGCCGACGCCGGCCACCAGCCGGGCCACGGTCGCGGCCTGCGGAGCGAGATCGGGGTGCGTCGTCGTGGTCACCCGAAACAGACCTCCCGCCGGGCCGGAACTCATCGGCGTCCGGCGGCCGCGCCGCGAACGTCAGAAAGCGCCGGTGCCCTTCGGCGTGCCGAGACCGGTGGGGCCGTCCCAGCCCGTGCCGGCGGTGCACCAGACGGCCGGCCGGCAGCGGCCGTTGGACCCGCCGCGGACGTCGGTCAGCCCGGTCGCGTGCGCCCAGGTGTAGGCGGCCGGGTAAGGGACCCTGGTCGCGACCGCCGTCCCCATCGCGTAGATCCCGGCGACGATCGGCGACGAGGCGCTGGTGCCGCCGAACTGCAGCCAGCCGTGCGCGCCCTGGTAGTCGTAGGAGTCGTAGACCGAGACGCCGGTGTCCGGGTCGGCCACCGCGGACACGTCGGCGGTCGCCTTGCCCGCGCAGCCGGTCCGGGCGTTGTCCTGCCAGAGCTCGGTGTTCAGCCGGGAGCAGCCCGAGCCGGCGCCGCTCCAGGCCGACTCGCTCCACCCTCCGGTCGTGGAGCCGCGCAGCGACGTGCCGCCGACGGCCACCACGGTGCCGAAGGACGCCGGCGCCGACACCCCGTAGCCGCCGTCGCCGGTCGAGGCGGTGATCGCGATCCCGGGGTGGTCGTAGGACCTCCCGGTGTCCGCGCCGGCGACGTCGCTGCCGCCGTAGCTGTTGCTGATCGCCGCCGCGCCGAGGCCGGCGGCGGTGTCCACGGCCGCGGCCAGGTCGGCGAACAGCGAGCTGTCGGCCTCCACCAGCAGGATGCGGCAGTCCGGGCAGGCCGCCGAGACCATGTCCAGGTCGAGCGAGATCTCCTGCGCCCACCCCGGGTCCGCGGCGGGGGGCGTGGCCCCGCCGCGCTGGTTCACCTTGGCGAAGCACGGGTCGGCGCCGTCCGACGTGCAGGTCGGAAGGCCGTAGGCGGCGCGGTAGACGGCGAGGTCGGCTTCCGCGGTGGGTGCGTCGTAGGCGTCCACGACGGCCACGGTCCGGCCCCCGGACGACGCCCCGGTGAGCCCGTACGCCGACCGGATCTCCTGCGCGTCGAGCACGTCCTGCCGCGCCGGCGGCAGGGGTTTGCCGTGCCGGTCCAGGGTGTCGTGCCGGATGGCGTCGCAGCTGGCGACACCGGCCGGGACATGGGCGCAGACCGGCACGTTGCGGTGCTCCAGGCCGACGACCGGCGAGGCCGACGCGGCGGAGGCCAACCCCACCACCGACAGGACCAGTGCTGCACCCGCGGTCAGAACCGCCAGGCTGTAACGACGCATGCCCGCACTGTCACAGCCGCTCCGATTCCGGACGGCGTGGCGCGGCCGGGCTGTGACGAATGAGGCGGCTGGGACGACCTCCGGGGCACCGCCCCGACGTCACCCGACGATCGGACCAGGATCAGACCACGTGGGTCAGCGCCGGCCAGAGCCCGTCGGGGTCGGCGACCAGCCCGGCGCCGAGCACCCGCGACCACGCCACCTCGGTGCCGGCCTCGTCCCGCCAGGACCAGCACCGCCGGGTCAGGTGGTGCAGCTTGTACTCCTGGGTGAAGCCGATCGCGCCGTGCACCTGGTGGGCCAGGCGGGCGACCACCTCCACCGCGGCCCCGGCCCGGACCTTGGCCGCCGCGGCCGCCAGGGTCACCGACTCCTGCCGGTCCAGCGCCTGGACGGCGGCGTCGACCAGCGCGGTCACCGCGGTGACCTCACCGGCCATCTCGGCGAGCTCCATCTGGATCGCCTGGAACTTGCCCAGCGGCCGGCCGAACTGCTGCCGCTCCCCCGCGTACTGCACCGTCCAGCTGAGCACCTGGTCCAGCGCGGCCGACAGCTGCACCGCCCGGGCCAGCGCGTAACGGGCCTGCAGCTCGGTGACCTGCGCATCGGTCAGCAGCGCACCGCTGGCCGCGGCATCGTCGAAGACCAGCGAGCCGCGCGGTTCCCCGGCCAGGTTGGCCGCGTGGGTGGCCTCCATGCCGGTCACGTCGACGAGCGCCAGCACCGGGCCGGCCGGGCCCGAGGCGAGGACGGCGAGGTGCCGGGCCACCCCCGCCCAGGCCACGTCGGTCGCCGTCCCGGTGAGCAGGAACCGGCCGGGACCGTCGCCGTCGTCGGAGGCCGCGGCGGTCACCGCGCCGCCCACGGAGATCGACAGCGGCTGCTCCGGAGAGGGCAGCTCGAGGCCGGCGGCGACCAGCGCCGGCCCGGCCACGAGCAGCTGCTCGGCGACCGGGACCGCGGCCGCGCCCCGGGCGAGGGTGGCCACGACGGCGACCGCGTCGGCCAGCTCGCCGCCGGAGCCGCCGGCCTCCTCGGGCAGCCCGACCCCGGTCAGCCCGGCGTCGGCCAGCGCCGCCCACAGCCCCTCGTCCCACGGCCGCTCGTCGCTCAGCACGAACGGCTCGTGCCCGGCCAGGATGTCCCGGACCGTCTCGACCACCAGATCCCTGTCGCTCATCGCAATCCCAGTCCACGCGCCACGATCCCGCGCAGGATCTCGTTGGTCCCGCCGCGCAGCGTGTAGCCCGGCGCGTGCAGCTGGGCCTCGGCCAGCGCCCGGCCGAGCAGATCCGGCGAGTCCAGCGACGCCGGGACGTCGACCGCCCGCCGCACCTCGTCGATCACGTCGGCCTCGAACGTCGTCCC
>JAICZD010000140.1 GCA_025933855.1 Modestobacter sp.
ACGGTCTCGCCACCGACGTGGATCTGGTCGTAGGTGTCGCCGTCCATGAAGACGAAGTCGGCGCCGTCCTTGTACAGGTAGGTCATCGACCGCTTGTCGACGTTGGCCGTCTCCACCTTGGTGCCGGCGTTGAAGGTCTTGTCGACGACCTTGCCCGACAGCACGTTCTTCAGTGTCGTGCGCACGAAGGCGCCGCCCTTGCCGGGCTTGACGTGCTGGAAGTCGGTGACGGTCCACAGCTGGCCGTCGAGGTTGAGGACGATGCCGTTCTTGAGGTCGTTGGTGGTAGCCATCTAGAGAACCAGCAGTTCCTTGCTCGTGAGGGTCAACAACTCGGGCTCGCCATCGGTGACGATCAGCGTGTCCTCGATCCGGACTCCGCCATGGCCGGGCAGGTAGATACCCGGCTCCACGGTGACGGCCATGCCGGCGGCCAGCCTACCTTCGCCGGCCGCCGCGATGCTGGGAGCCTCGTGGATCTCCAGCCCGACCCCGTGCCCGAGCCCGTGGGTGAAGTGCTCGCCGTGCCCCGCGGCGGCGATGACGTTCCGCGCGGCCGCGTCCACGACGCGCACGTCGGCGCCCACCGCCAGCGCGGCCCGGCCGGCCGCCTGCGCCGCGACCACCAGCGAGTACACCTCCTGCTGCCAGTCCGCGGCATGCCCGAGCACCAGGGTGCGCGTCATGTCGGAGTGATAGCCGTCGACCGTCGCGCCGAAGTCGAGCTTGAGGAAGTCGCCGCCGGCCAGCACGGTGCCGTCGGGGCGGTGGTGCGGGATCGCGGAGTTCGCGCCGGTGGCCACGATCGTCTCGAAGGACGGCGCCTCCGCGCCGAGCGCCAGCATCCGGGCGTCCAGCTCGCGGCCCACCTGCAGCTCGGACCGGCCCGGGCGCAGCGCCCCCTCGGCAGCCAGCTCGGCCAGCGCCTGGTCGGCGACCGCGCAGGCCCGGCGCAGCGCCTGGACCTCGGCGTCGTCCTTGACCGCGCGCAGCGTCTCCACGGCGCGGCGGATGCTGACCAGTTCGGGGACCGTGCCGCCGGTGGCGGCGTCGGCGAGCACGCCCTCCAGCGTGTGCAGCCCGTCGACGGTGACGTCGTGGGACTCGTAGCCCAGCCGGCCGGTGCCGAGATGGGCCGCCCGGACGGCCAGCGCGGGCACCGTCGCCCGGTCGATCAGCAGTTCCAGGCCGGGCACCTGGACCCCGGCCTGGGTGGTGTAGCGGCCGTCGGTGCCGAAGACGTCGTCGCCGTCGGCGCGCAGCAGCAGCGCACCGTTGGAACCGGTGAACCCGGTCAGGTACCGCACGTTGAGCAGGTTGGTGACCAGGACGGCGTCCAGCCCGGCCTCGACCGCGGTAGCGCGCAGCCGGTCGCGCCGGCCGGCCTCCCGGGTCATCGCTGCTCCGCCAGGTACCGCAGCGCCAGCAGGTAGCCCTGCACCCCGAGCCCGGCGATGACCCCGTCGGCCACCCGGGAGACGTAGGAGAAGTGCCGGGAGTCCTCGCGGGCGTGGATGTTGGTGATGTGCACCTCGACCAGCGGCGCGGTCAGCCCGGCCACCGCGTCGTGCAGCACGACCGAGGTGTGCGACCAGCCTCCCGGGTTGAGGACGACGGGGTCGCCGGCGTCCGCGGCGTCGAACAGCCAGCCCAGCAGCTCGGCCTCGGAGTCGGTCTGCCGGACCCGCACCGGCAGGCCGAGCTCGCCGGCCGCGTCCTCGATGAGCTGCACCAGCTCGGCGTAGGTCGTCGTCCCGTACTTCTCCGGTTCGCGTCTGCCGAGCCGGCCGAGGTTGGCCCCGTTGAGCACCTGGATGGTCATGGCGTGTCTCCGCTCGCTGGGGTGACGGGCTGCGGGCCCGACACCGCCGCCCAGGCGGCATCGAGCCAGGCCTGGTCCGGGTCGGTGAGGATCGTGGGGTGGCCCAGCCCGTCGAGGACGACGAACCGCAGCGACGCGCCCCTGGCCTTCTTGTCCATCCGCATCACCGACTGCAGCCGGGCCCAGTCGCCGCGGTACCGGGTCGGCAGCCCCATCGCGGCGATCAGCTGCCGGTGCCGGTCCGCGTCGGCGCGGGAGAGCCGGCCGGCCTGTGCCGCGAGCTCGGCGGCGAAGACGAGCCCGACCGCGACGGCCTCGCCGTGTCGCCAGCCGAAGTCCTCGACCCGCTCGATCGCGTGGGCGAGGGTGTGCCCGTAGTTGAGGAACTCCCGCTGTCCGGTGTCGTAGAGGTCGCTCCCGACGGCGTCGGCCTTGACCTGCACGGCCCGGGTGATCAGCTCCGTGGTGTCCCGGCGCCCGGTGGGGTCGGCCTCGAGCAGCTCCAGCAGCCGCCCGTCGGCGCTGAACCCGCACTTGACCACCTCGGCCAGCCCGGAGCGGAACTCCGCCGCCGGCAGGCCGGCCAGTGCGTCGGTGTCGGCGAGGACGGCGACCGGCGGGTGGAAGGCCCCCACCAGGTTCTTGCCGGCGGCGGTGTTGATGCCGGTCTTGCCGCCGACGGCGGCGTCCACCATGCCGAGCAGGCTGGTCGGCACCTGGACGACGCGGACGCCGCGGAGCCAGGTGGCGGCCAGGAACCCGGCCAGGTCGGTCACCGCACCCCCGCCGAGCCCGACGACGGCGTCGGAGCGGGTCAGGCCCAGCCGGCCGAACTCCTCCCAGGCGCCGACCGCCACCTCCGCGGACTTGGCCTGCTCACCGTCGGGGACGACCAGCGCCTCGGCGGCCACGCCGGCCTGCTGCAGGATCTCCACCGCGGCGCCGGCCGCGGCCGCCAGCGGCCGGGCGTGCACCACGACGGCCCGGGGTGTTCCGGCGAGGACCAGGCCCAGCTCCACCACGGCGCCGGGCCCGATGACCACGTCGTAGGGCCGCTCCCCGGCCACGGTCACCCGCATCGCGCCGGTGGTCACGATCCGGCTCCGGAGCGGGCCCGCAGGGCGACCAGCACCTCGGCCACGACGTCCTCGGCGGGCCGGTTGCCGGTGTGGACCGTCAGCGTCGCGACCTCGGCGTAGAGCGGGGCGCGGGTCTCCAGCATGGTGCGCAGCATCGCCCGCGGGTTCAGCCCCAGGATGGGGCGGTCCCGGGACAGGCCCACCCGGTGGGCCGCGGACGGCAGGTCGACGTCCAGCCACACCACCGTGCCACCGGCCCGGCCGTGGGCCACCAGCAGCCGGCGGGTGTCCTCCCCGGTCACCGCGCCGCCGCCCAGGGCGAGCACGCCGTCGTGCTCGGCCATCGCCCGGGCGACGGCGGCCGTCTCCAGGGCGCGGAAGTGCGGCTCACCGCGCTGCACGAACAGGTCGGCGACCGTTGTGCCGGCGGCGGCCTCGACGTCCTGGTCGGTGTCCCGGAAGGGCAGGCCGAGGGCGGCGGCGACCGCCGTCCCGACGGTGGTCTTGCCCGAGGCCGGCGGCCCGACGAGGACCAGCACCGGGCCGCTCATCGGTACGGGAGCGCGTCGAGGTAGCCGGCGACGTTGCGGCGGGTCTCGGCGACCGAGTCGCCGCCGAACTTCTCCAGCACCGCGTCGGCGAGCACCAGCGCGACCATCGCCTCCATCACGACGCTGCCCCGTGGCACGGCGCAGGCGTCGCTGCGCTGGTTGATCGCCACCGCGGCCTCCCCGGTCGCGACGTCGAGGGTCGCCAGCGCGCGCGGCACGGTGCTGATCGGCTTCATCGCCGCACGTACCCGCAGCACCTCGCCGTTGGTCATGCCGCCCTCGATGCCGCCGGCCCGGTCGGTGCGTCGGTGGACGCGGGTGCCGTCCACGTCGATCTCGTCGTGCGCCAGCGAGCCGCGGCGGCGGGCGGTCTCCAGCCCGTCGCCGACCTCGACGGCCTTGACCGACTGCACGCCCATCAGCGCGCCGGCCAGCCGGGCGTCCAGCCGCCGGTCCCAGTGCACGTGGCTGCCCAGGCCCGGCGGCAGCCCGTGCACGACGACCTCGACGACGCCGCCGAGGGTGTCGCCGGTCTTCCGCGCGTCGTCGACCTCGGCGACCATGAGGCCGCTGGTGTCCGGATCGGCGCAGCGCACCGGGTCCTGGTCGATGCGCAGGTTGTCGTCGGGGCCGGGCAGCACGCCGTCGGGGACGGTGACCGGGCCGATCGCCACCACGTGGCTGACCACCCGAGCCCCGAGCACCTGGTGCAGGAACGCCTGGGCGACGGTGCCCAGCGCCACGCGGGCGGCGGTCTCCCGGGCGCTGGCCCGCTCCAGCACCGGGCGGGCGTCGTCGAAGCCGTACTTCTGCATGCCCGCCAGGTCGGCGTGCCCGGGGCGGGGACGGGTCAGCGGCGCGTTGCGCGCCTGGCCGGCGAGTATGCCGGCGTCCACCGGGTCGGCGGCCATCACGGTCGACCACTTGGGCCACTCGGCGTTGCCGACCTGGATGGCGATCGGGCCACCCTGGGTGCGCCCGTGCCGGACCCCGCCGCTGAGGGTGACGACATCGGTCTCGAAGCTCATCCGGGCGCCGCGACCGTGGCCCAGCCGGCGGCGGGCGAGCTGGAGATCGACGTCGGCGGTCTGCACCTGCACGCCGGCGGGCAACCCCTCCAGGATGGCGGTGAGCTGCTGGCCGTGCGACTCACCTGCGGTCAGCCAGCGCAACATGCCGGCGATTCTGCCAGTAGAAGGACCCCGGTCCCCCTCACCCCTCGCAGGCTCGGGGCGAGCCTCTGGACCGGGGCCACCTTCCTCCCCACCCCTCGCAAGCTCGGCGCGAGTCGCTGGACCGGGGCCGTTCCATCACGGCAGGGGCAGCGGGGCGGCGAGCGCCAGGGCGAGATAGGCGCCGGCCAGCAGCGGCGGCCCGAACGGGACGGCGGTCCGCCAGCCGGCCCGCCGGGTGGACAGCAGCAGCAGCGACGCCAGCGCGCCGAGCAGGAAGCCGAGGAACACCCCGGTCAGCAGCACCCCCCAGCCGGCCCAGCCGAGGACGAGCCCCAGGAGCCCGAGCAGCTTGACGTCGCCGAGCCCGAGCCCCGCGGGACTCGCCAGCCGGGCGGCGGCGGCCAGCGCGAGGGTGACCAGCGCCGCGACGCCCGCCCGGGCCAGCGCCGCACCGCTGCCGGTCACGGCCGCGTCGAGCAGCAGCAGGGCGGCGCAGCCGCCGAACGCCGGGTAGGTGACCCGGTCGGGCAGCCGGTGGCAGGCCAGGTCGACCCCGGTCAGGACGACGGCCGCGGCTCCCAGCCAGGCCAGGGCGACTGCGGCCGGCCGGACGCCGGCGAGGGCCGGGGCGGCGGCGAGCACGGCGGTCGCGGCCACCGAGGTCAGCAGGACGCGGACGGCGGACGGCCGCGCACCGTCCGCCGGATCCTGCGGCCCGGGTTCCCGCCGACCGGCGATCCGCCGGCCGGCGCCGTCCTGACCGTCGTCCTGGGGCGGGTCGTTGCGGCCGGTGACCGCCGACGGGATCGGCAGGTACCGCGCCGTCAACCGGACCGTCGTGGCGGCCAGCCACGGGCCCAGCAGCAGCCCGGTGACCCCGGCGAGCAGCACCCAGCCGACCATCCCTGGCACCCCGCGCCCCCGTCAGGCGTCGAGCGCGGCCCGCATCGCCGCGATCGGCGCGGGGTGCCCGGTGATGAGTTCGACCTGCACGGTGGCCTGCCAGAACAGCACCTCGAGCCCGCTGATGACCGTGCCGCCGGCGTCGGTCACCCGCTGGGCCAGCGGGGTGGGCCAGCCGGCGTACAGGACGTCGAGCACGGTGTGCACCGCCCGCCAGTCCAGTGCCGCCACGGCCGGCTGCCCGTCGACCGGCACGGTGCTCACCACGACCGGCGCCGTCACGGGCTCCGCGTCGGCCAGCCGGTGCACGGCGGCCGGCACGTCGAGGATCTCCAGGACCCGGAGCACGTCGACCGCCCGGGCCGGATCCCGGACGTGCACGTCGACCTGCCGCGCCCCGAGCGAGGCCAGCGCGGCGGCGGCCGCGGCCGCGGTGCCCCCGGCACCCAGGATCGCGGCGTGCTCGACGTCCTGGATCCCGCCCAGCTGCAGGGCCATGCCCACGCCGTTGACGTCGGTGTTCTCCGCCCGCCACCCGGTGTCGGTGTGCACGAGGGTGTTCGCCGCGCCCAGCAGCCGGGGCAGCGGCATCACCTCGTCGGCGACCCGCACGGCGGCCTGCTTGCAGGGCATGGTCACCGAGAAGCCGCGCCACTCCGGGCCCAGTCCGGCGACCAGGTCGGGCAGGTCCTCGGCACCGACGTCCAGCGCGTCGTAGGTCCAGTCGTGCAGACCCAGCGCCGCGTAGGCGGCGCGGTGCATCAGCGGCGAGAGCGAGTGGCCGACCGGCCGGCCGAGAACTGCGGCTCTCATCCGTTGGGATGGTCGCGCAGCCACTGCTGGAAGAGCAGCACGTTCTGCTGGTGCTCCTCCGCGGTCACCGCGAACCGGGTGTCACCGGTGTCGGGGTCGACCACGACGAAGAACCGCCAGTCCCCCGGCGTCGGTGCGAGCACGGCCTCCAGGGCCTGCTCACCGGGGTTGCTGATCGGACCCGGCGGTAGACCGGGGTGCGCGTAGGTGTTGTAGGGGGACGGGTTGGCCCGGTCCTCGGGCGAGGTGGTGACCCCGCTCTTGCCGTTGGCGTAGTTGACCGTGGTGTCCAGCTGCAGCGGCATGCCGTCGGCCAGGCGGTTCTCCAGGACCCGCGCCACCTTGCCCATGTCCTCCACCGAGCCGGACTCCGCCTGCACGATGCTGGCCTTGGTGAGCACGGTGAGCCGCTGGGCGTCGGGGACCTGCAGGGTGTCCAGCGCCTCCTCGGCCCGGGCGATCATCGGCCGCAGCACGTCCACGGCCGACGCGTCGGGCTCCACGTCGTAGGTGGCCGGGAAGAGCAGGCCCTCGAGCGTGCCGTTGGCGTAGGCCGGCAGGCCGAGCGCCGCGGTGTCGGCGGCCGCTGCCTGCAGGTCGGCCAGCGGGATGCCGGTGTCGTCGGACAGCCGCTGCAGCACCTGGGCCACCGTCATGCCCTCGGGGATGGTCACCCGGGACAGTTGCCGGGTGTCGGGGTGCAGCAGCAGGTCGAGTGCCGCGGCGCCGGACATCTGCTGGTTCATCCGGTAGATGCCCGGCTGGATGCTGGTGGCCTGCGGATGCGCCTTCGCCGCCGTGAGGAACGGCCCGCTGGAGGCGATGACGTCGGCGTCGACGAGAGTGCCGGCGATGGTCCGCAGGCTGTCCCCGTCGCTGATCCGGACGTCGACGCTCCCCGACCCGGTGCCGGGGTAGTCGTCGGCCACGGGGTTGATCGTGCGCCACAGCGCCTGACCGCCGAAGACGATCGCGCCGAGGACCGCCGCGAGCACGAGCAGCGACAGCACCGAGGCCAGCCGGCGGTGGCGCTTGCGCGGCCGCCGGCCTCCCCCCGAACCGCGACCGCGCCTGCGTGGCCGGCCCCCGGCGCCGTGCTCGGCGGGTTCCCTGTCGTCGTACTGCGTGTCGTCGGAGTGGTCGTCGTAGTGGTCGTCGTAGTGGTCGTCGTCCGGGTCGTCGGCGATGATCTCCAACCCGCCGGTCTGGTCGAACACCGGTCCGTGGCGGTCGTCGGGATGGATGTCGTCGGGTTCGACATGCTCTGAAAGACCGTCGTCGGAATGGGGACCGTCGGGACCGGGATCACTGGGGTGGAAGTCGCCTGGGTACGCCTCGTCGCGGTACGCCTCACCGGGGTGCGCATCGCCGGGGTACGCATCGCCGGGGTCGGCCGGGTCGCGGTACCGCGCGTCGGGCTGGTCGCCGTCGGAGTGCAGGGCGTTCGGCTGGGCTCCGTCCGGGTGCAGGAACGCGGCTCGCTCGCCGTCTTCCGGCGTGCCACCGCGGCCGGACCGGTCGTGGGCCGGTTCCGGGTGCGGGGTGCGGTGGCGCGTGGACAGCGCCCCGCCGGTCCGCCGGCCGAGCGGATGCCGTGTGTCGGCCGCGGAGGCGACGGGGCCGTCGCTCTCGCCGACCAGCAGGTCCCCGGTGGGCAGGTCGGCGTCGGCCGACCGGACGGGAACGACGGCGGCTCCGGCCGAGTGGCCGGGGGTGCCGCGGCCACCGGGCGCGGGCCGTCCCGCGCCGGGATCGGGCCGGCTCCTGCCCGGCAGCGGGCGGCCGGTGCCCGAGGACCGGCCCGGCTCGGTCTGGGCCTCGGCGAACCGGTCGCCGCCGGACGGCTCGGCCACCGACCGGCGGGCGTGCGGCCGGACCGCCGGAACGCGGCGGCCGAGGGCCGGCATGGCCGCGGTGCGCGGAGCGAGGTCGACCCGCTGATCCGGGCTCGCCGCGCGGGGAGCGCCGTCGGACGGCTCGGGACGCAACCCGGCAGGGCGGGACTCGGCACCGCGGGACTCGGCACCGCGGGACTCGGCACCGCGGGACTCGGCA
>JAICZD010000304.1 GCA_025933855.1 Modestobacter sp.
GTCCTGATCCTCACGACGGTCTGCGTCTTCCTTGCCCCGGAGACCGCGCGGACGGATCTGCACGCCGACCCGGCCACCGCGACCGGGAGACCCGGTGACCGCACCGCCTGAGCACCGACGACGCGGTCACGGCGACGCCTCCATCGTGCGGCGTCTCGGCGCGCGGGCTGCGGACTCCGGCGTGGCCATCGGGGCACCGGTGGCTACCGGAACCTGCCGGGATTCGCGCGGCGGCCCCGTCACCGTGAGCGCAGTCGGACGAGCGCCTCCGCCAGATCGACCACGTCGGCGTACTTCGCATCGAGATCGGCCAGGTTGTTCTCGTGGAGTTGGTCGGTGCGGTCGGCACAGGCTTCCCGGACCACCTGCGGACGGAAGCCGGAGTTGAGCGCGTCCATGGCGGTTGCCCGGACGCAGCCCGAGGTCGAGACGCCCGCGACGACCAGCGTGTCGACGCCGAGGGTGAGCAGCGTCGGCGCCAGCGGGGTGCCGAAGAAGGCTGACGCGTACTGCTTGACCACCACCGGCTCCCCGGTCTCCGGTGCCAGGGTCAACTCGCCCCAGCCGCCGGCCGCGTCCCCGGCGAAGCAGGCCAGTGCCGGCACCTTGCGCACGAAGAGACCGCCGTCGGCCAGCCCCGGGGAGTACCGGACGACGGTCCACAGCAGCGGGTGCCCGGCCTCGCGGGCGGCGGCCACCAGCGCGGCGGTCGCCTCGACCGCGGCTGCGGAGTTCGGCAACGCGAACGGCCCGCCCGGATCGGTGTAGGCGCGGACGAGGTCGACGACGAGCAGCGCCGGCCGGCTGCCCCAGCCGACCCGGCCGCTGAACGCCTCCCCGTGCGGCCCGGCTGCGCCCACCGGTGACCTCGCGAGCTCGCTCATCAGGTCCAGACCGGCCGCTTCGGGGCGGGCAGCCCGGTCTCCTCCTCGCAGCGGGCCAGCAACTCCTCCACGGACGGCCCCATGTCGAAGACCGGCAGCTCAGCGGGCCGGTCGGCGCGCATCTGGTCGCGCATCGTCCCGGTCGCCGCGTCGTCCACGTCGCCGTCCTCGGTCAGCAGCACGCCGTACCGGCGGGCCCCCTCGGCGGTCACCAGGCCGCGGCGGACCTCGAGGGCGACCAGTTCCGGGTCGCGCTCCAGCGGATCACCCCACCCGCCGCCGCCCCAGGTGACGAAGTGCAGGACGTCGCCTGGTGACACCGGCACGTCGTGGCACTTGCTGGGGAGCACCTGGCGGGTGCCGTCGGCGCGCTCGACCCACTTGGTGCCACGGGCGCCGGGGTGTCCGCCGTTCACGCCCCAGGGATAGGTGAGCCAGCGGTCGTCGTGGATGGCGATGGTGCCCGGCTCCTCGAAGACGTAGGCGACGTCGACGCCGTTGCCGCCGCGGTGCAGCCCGGCGCCGCCGGTGTCGGCGACGGTCTCCCACTTCTCGATCCGCAGCGGGTAGTAGGACTCCAGGTACTCGCACGGGATGTTCACGAACGACGGCCACAGCGAGTGGCCGTCGGGCCCGTCGCCCAGCGGCCGGCCGGGGATGCCGCCGAAGCCGATCGAGTACAGCTGGAACCACTCCCCCTTGCGCTCACCCCCGGAGTAGTGACCGGAGTACATGAAGTGCGGTGAGGAGGAGAAGCCGGCCGCGTTGAGCAGTGCCGGGTTGGTCTGCCCGAGCAGCCCGCCGAACAGGTCGAAGACCCGGCCGATGCCGTGGTTGCGCCCGTTGAGCGACGCCGGGTGGGCGGGCTTCCAGTAGGAGCCGTCCGGGATGGTGACGTCGACCAGCGGGTAGAACCCGTCGTTCCAGAGGATCTGCGGGTCGGCGACGGTGATCATGTAGATCCCGAAGA
>JAICZD010000177.1 GCA_025933855.1 Modestobacter sp.
GGCGCGCGGGGACGGCGGACCCGGATCCGGCGCCGGCCGACCTACGGTGGGGGTGATGGCGAGCTCCCCGGCGCTGACCCGCCGGCCACCGGCCCGGGCGCGGCGGCCTGCCGGGGGAAGGCGGCGGCGCAGCCGACCGCACCGGCAGCTGCTGCGGGCCGCGCGGGCGGGCCTGGTGGTGCTCGTGGCGCTGGCCTGGGAGACCCAGCGGGCCCCCGGCGCCGGCCCCGGTTCCTGCACCCTGGCCGGCGCGGACCTGACCCTCAGCACGGCCCAGGCAGCCAACGCGGCGACGATCGCCGCGGTGGCGCGCAGCCGCGGGCTGCCGCCGCGGGCGACGGTGATCGCGCTGGCGACCGCCCAGCAGGAGTCCCGGCTGCGCAACCTCGACCACGGTGACCGGGACTCCCTCGGGTTGTTCCAGCAGCGCCCGTCGCAGGGCTGGGGCAGCGACGCGCAGGTGCAGGACCCGCTCCGCGCGGCCGGGAAGTTCTTCGACGGGCTCGTCGAGGTGCCCGGCTGGGAGACCGGCCGGCTCACCGACGTCGCCCAGCAGGTGCAACGCAGCGGCTTTCCGGAGGCCTACCAGCAGTGGGAGACGATGGCCGGCACGCTGGCCGCCGCGCTGCTGTCGGACTCCCCCGCCCAGCTCTCGTGCAGTTTCACCGCTCCGGCCGAGGCGACCGGGCCACTCGACGACCGGGCGGCCGCCGTCGCCGACGTGGTGCGCCGGGAGGCCGGCACGCCGACCGTCCGGCCCGGCGGCGTGATCGAGGTGGCCGCGGCCGGCTGGCCCGAGGCCAGCTGGGCCGTCGCGCACGCCGAGCGGCTGCAGCTGACCGGGGTGCGGTTCACCGACTGGGCGTGGGACCCGGCCGCTGGCTGGACCCGCACCGGCCGGGACGCCGGCGGCCTGCTGCTCCAGCTCGCCACCTGAACGGTCAGCCCGCCAGGCGCTGCACCGCCGCGTCGATCCGCTCGTCGGTGGCGGTGAGCGCCATCCGGACGTGCCGGGCGCCGGCCGGGCCGTAGAAGCTCCCCGGTGCGGCGACGATGCCGCGCCCGGCGAGCCAGTCGATCGTCGTCCAGCAGCCCTCGTCCCGGGTGACCCACAGGTACAGGCCCGCCTCGGAGTGGTCGATCCGGGCGCCGGCGGCCCGCACCGCGGCCGCCAGCCGTTCCCGCCGCCGCCGGTAGCGCTCCCGCTGCGCGGCGACGTGCCCGTCGTCGGACAACGCCGCCACCATCGCGGCCTGCACGGGGGTGGGGACGAGCAGGCCGAGGTGCCGCCGGGCCTGCCAGATCCGCCGCACCAGCGCCGGGTCGCCGGACAGCAGCCCGGCGCGGTAGCCGGCGGCGGTGGACTGCTTGGACAACGAGTGGACGGCGAGCAGGCCGGTGTGCTCGGCGCCGGCGACGGCCGGGTGCAGCACGGACCGGGGCGCGACGTCCCAGCCCAGCTCGATGTAGCACTCGTCGGACACGATCGGCACGCCGTGCGCCCGGCCCCAGGCCACCCAGCCGGCGAGCTCCGCGTCGGTGAGCACCCGGCCGTTCGGGTTGCCCGGGGAGTTGAGCCAGACCAGCGCGATGCCGGTGGCGTCGCCGGGCGGCACGTCGGTGCGCAGCACGTCGAGCCCGGCGAGGATCGCGCCGACCTCGTAGGTGGGGTAGGCCACCTCGGGGACGACGACGGTTCCGCCGCCGGAGAGCCCGAGCAGCGTGGGCAGCAGCGCGACGAGCTCCTTGGACCCGACCGTGGGGATCACCGACGGATCGGCGCCCAGCGGATCGGCGAGGGAGACGCCGAGCCGCCGGCTCAGCCAGCCGGCGGCGGCGCGGCGCAGGTCGGCGGTGCCCAGCGCCGTCGGGTAACCCGGGGCGTTGCCGGCCGCGGCGAGCGCGGCGGCCAGCAAGGGCGGCGTGTCGTCCACCGGGGTGCCGATGGACAGGTCGACGACCCCGCCGGGGTGCTCGGCCGCCCGGGCGCGGGCGGGCGCCAGGGAGTCCCACGGGAAGTCGGGCAGCCGCCGGTCCCCCGCCGTCCCCGGTCGGACCGCGGTCACTCTCCCTGCGGCGGCAGGGCGGCGACCAGGGGGTGGTCCTTGTGGATCTTGCCGGTCTTGGCCGCGCCGCCGGGGCTGCCCAGGTCGGAGAAGAACTCCACGTTGGCGTTGTAGTAGTCCTTCCACTTGTCCGGGACGTCGTCCTCGTAGTAGATGGCCTCCACCGGGCACACCGGCTCGCAGGCACCGCAGTCGACGCACTCGTCGGGGTGGATGTACAGCATCCGCTCGCCCTCGTAGATGCAGTCCACCGGGCACTCGTCGATGCACGCCTTGTCGAGGACGTCGACACAGGGCTGAGTGATGACGTAGGTCACGGGTTCCTCCGGGGACGCGCGGGCGGTCTTCCCTGGACAGGTCCAGGGTGGGGTCGAGCCCCGCCAGTATCCCTTGCCCGCGCTTTCCGGCGGAAACGGGTGACCCCGGCCCCGCCGCCGGCAGCGCCGCCTGGAACCAGCCGCTGCCGGACGCCGTCCAGACGGTGGCCTCCTGGTATGCCGACCGAGGTCTCCGGCCCTGCGCCATGCTGCCGGGCGTGCAGGCTCGCCCGGCCGACGCGGCCTTCGCCGCCGCAGGGTGGGCACGGGACTCCGACGTCCTGGTGCTCACCGCGCCGATCGGCCCACCGCGGCCGGTCGACGTCCCGGCGCAGCTCGCGGAGGCACCCGACGACGCCTGGCTGGCCGGCTACCGGTACCGGGACCGGGAGCTTCCGCCGGTTGCCCGCGAGGTGCTGACCAACGCCGAGGACACCGTCTTCGCCGCCGTGCGGCTGGCCCCGGACCCGGCCCCGGTGGCCGCCGAGCGGGGGACGCACTCGGTGTACCTGCAGGTGACGGCCGACAACGGCCCCGCCCGTTCGCTCTACCGGCGAGCAGGGTTCATCGAGCACCACCGCTACCACTACCGGCGCCAGGTGGCCTGACCACCGGCGTTCCCAGGGCCCGGCCGACGGCGAAGGCGGCGGCGACCACCCCGAGCAGCAGGAAGCCGAGGTTCACCACCTGGGTCGCGGCGTCGCCGCCGGTGATGAGCAGGTCGCCCTCGGGGCGGCGCATCGCCCCGGCCAGGGCGACCGCGAGCCAGACCAGGGCGGGCAGGACGGCGACGGCCCGGGATCCGGACAGCCGCCGGGCCGCGGCGACCAGCAGCAGGTTGCCCGCGACGGCGGCCAGCACCGACACCGGGACCGGGACGCCGGCGACCCGCAACGGCAGCCAGAACACCTCGACGATGGTCAGCCAGCCGGCCACCGCGACGGTCAGCACCGCCCAGCCGAGCAGCCGCAGCGCCGTCACGGCAGGCCGGCGAACAGGTCGTCCTCCCAGCCCGCCGGTCCGGGTCCGGCTGGTCCGCGGCGGCCGCGGACCAGCCGGTAGTACTCGGTGGCCAGCACCTGCTGGCCGAGGTTGTTCGACAGCGCGAAGAACGGGCCGTCGACGGTCATCTGGGTCGGGTGCGCGCGCATCGCCGCCTCCTTGCGGCCGGCCTGCTCCGGGCTGTCGACCGCGGCGGTGACGACGTCGTCGGAGACGGCGAACGGGACGTCGTCCACGTCGCCCAGCCCGGCGAAGGGCGAGTCCTCCCCCAGCGCGGCGAGCGCCTCGATCCCCCGGCGCATCACCGACCGCGGCATGCAGCACCAGTAGACCTTCGCGACGTCCCAGGCGGCGCCGAGCTCGGGCCGGTGGGCCGGATCGGCGGCCAGCTCGACCGCCCGCATCGCCACCCGGTGCGCCTGGATGTGGTCGGGGTGGCCGTAGCCGCCGTTCTCGTCGTAGGTGACCAGCACCTGCGGGCGGACCTCGCGGACGACGGCGACCGCGTGCCCGGCTGCCTCGTCGAGACCGGCGTTCCAGAACGCGCGCCTGTGCTCGTTGGCCGGCGTGCCCATCATCCCGGAGTCCCGGTACCGGCCGGCGCCGCCGAGGAAGCGCGCGTCGGTGACGCCCAGGGCGGCGATCGCGTTCCGCAGCTCGCTGATCCGGTAGCCGCCGAGCTGGTCTGCCTGGTCGGCGGCCAGCTGCACCAGCTCGGGCACCAGCACCTCGCCCTCCTCGCCCAGCGTGCAGGTGAGCAGGGTGACGTGCGCTCCTTCGGCGACATACCGGGCCATCGTGGCCCCGTTGTTGATGGTCTCGTCGTCCGGATGGGCGTGCACGAACATCACGCGGCGGTCGCTGGTCACGGGGAGATGATCCCGGACGGCACCACGCCATCCGGACAGGCCTGCGGAGAGGCGGCGGCGTCCACAGCGCGGTCGGGTCAACGCCGGCCGGCCACGGCCCCCGGCCGCGATGCGATCCGCAAGGACCGCAGTGTCACCCCCGTGTCACAACACCGAGGTGGCCTCGGCGTAGTGGCAGGCGTTCAGATGACCGGCGCCGCGGTCCTCCAGCGCCGGGTCGACGGTCAGGCAGAGCTCCCGCTCGCTGTCGGTCAGCACGTTGGCGAACTTCTGGCACCGGGTGCGGAACCGGCAGCCCGACGGCGGGTTGGCCGGGCTGGGCACGTCGCCGCTGATGATGATCCGCTGGCGGGCCCGCTCGCGGCGGGGGTCCGGGAGCGGGATCGCCGACAGCAGCGCCTGCGTGTACGGGTGGGCTGGGCGGTCGAACAGCTCGTCGCGATCGGCGATCTCGATGATCCGGCCCAGATACATGACCGCGATCCGGTCGGAGATGTGCCGGACGACCGACAGGTCGTGCGCGATGAACAGGTAGGACAGCCCGAAGTCGTTCTTGAGGTCCTCCAGCAGGTTGATGACCCCGGCCTGGATGGAGACGTCCAGGGCCGAGACCGGCTCGTCCAGCACCAGCACCTTGGGCTGCAGGGCGAGTGCGCGGGCGATGCCGATGCGCTGGCGCTGCCCGCCGGAGAACTCGTGCGGATAGCGGTTGTAGTGCTCGGGATTGAGCCCGACGCGATCCATCAGGTCCTGGACGCGGCGCTTGCGCTCGCCCTGGCCCGTGTAGAGGCCGTGGATGACGAAGGGGTCGGAGATGATCGAGCCCACCGACTTGCGCGGGTTCAGCGACGAGTACGGGTCCTGGAAGACCATCTGCATGTCACGGTGAAGCGCCTTGAGCGCGTCGCCCTTCTGGGCACCGACCTCGCGACCGTCGAACATGATCGACCCGGAGGTGGGATCCATGAGGCGGCACAGCAGGCGCGCGGTGGTGCTCTTGCCGCAGCCCGTCTCGCCGACGATGCCGAGCGTCTCGCCCTGCTTGACGTCGAAGCTGACGCCGTCGACGGCCTTGACGGCGCCGACCTGACGCTGGAAGATGACGCCGCGCTTGATGGGGAAGTACTTGACGAGGTCGCGCACCTCAATGATGTTGGTCATCGGGTCAGCCTCCCCCTGGGCCTGGGCCGTCGCCACCAGATGGCGGGTTGCGCTCTTCCTGGAAGCGGCGGTTGACCTCATCCAGGGTCTGAGGCGGCGCCGCGCCGTGACGCTCACCCGGCGCCTCGGACTCGACGACGCCCTCTTCGCCGGGCGACAGGGCGCTGCCCTCGGACTCCTGGTCGACCGGGATGGCCACGTTGGAGTAGTCGGGCTCGGCGGACGCGGCCGCCATCCGCTGCAGGGACTCGGCGTCGCGGCCGGACTGGATGCCGTCCCAGATCCGGCTGCGGACCGAGGACTCCAGCAGGCAGGCGACGACGTGCTCGGTGCTCCCGTCCACGGGCGAGAGCTGGGGATCCACCCGTTTGTGGGCATCGCGGACGTACGGGCACCGCGGATGGAAATGGCAGCCGCTGGGCCGGTTGATGAGGCTGGGCGGCCGACCCGAGATCGGAACGAGCTCCTCGTCGCGCGGGTTGTCCAAGCGCGGGATCGAGCTCAACAGGCCCCATGTGTAGGGGTGCTGGGGCGAGTGGAAGATCTCCTCGGCGCTGCCGCGCTCGACGATGCGCCCGGCGTACATGACGCAGATGTCGTCGGCGATCTCGGCGACCACGCCCAGGTCGTGCGTGATGATGATGATGGCCGTGCCCAGCCGCTGCTGCAGGTCCTGGAGCAGCGAGAGGATCTGCGCCTGCACCGTGACGTCGAGCGCCGTGGTGGGCTCGTCGGCGATGAGCAGCTTGGGCTCGTTGGCCAGCGCCATGGCGATCATGGCGCGCTGGCGCATGCCGCCGGAGAACTCGTGGGGGTACTGGTCGACGCGACGTTTGGGATCGGGGATGCCGACGAGCTCGAGCAGCTCCGCGGCGCGGTTGCGGGCCGCGCTCTTGGAGATGCTGCGATGAGCCTGCATCGCCTCGATCAGCTGGGTGCCCACCTTGTAGAACGGGTGCAGCGCCGACAGCGGGTCCTGGAAGATCATCGAGACGTCGTTGCCACGGACGCGCCGCAGGCGGTTGTCCTCCAGGGCGACCATGTCCTCGCCCTGGAACATGATCCGTCCCTGAATCTTGGAGCGCTTGCTGCGGGTCAGACCGAGCATGGTCAGCGAGGACACGGTCTTACCCGAGCCCGACTCGCCCACGATCCCCAGCGTCTTGCCGGCCTCGAGGGAGTAGGAGATGCCATCGACGGCGTGGACGACGCCGTCGTCGGTGTGGAACGCGACGCGCAGATCCTCGACTGAGAGCAGCGGCTGCCCGGACCCGTTCGTGGTGCGCGGTGCGGTCTCGGTCTCGGTCGTCACGAGTACCTGACGCGCGGATCGAGGTAGGCGTACATGATGTCGACGATCATGTTGGCGATCACGATGAACAGGGTGGCGAGGATGACCGTCCCCTGCACGATCGGGAAGTCGGAGTGGTTGA
>JAICZD010000261.1 GCA_025933855.1 Modestobacter sp.
CCCGGCCGTGGCGTCGTACAGCGCCGTGACGGTGTCCAGGTCGACTGCGGTGCCGGTCGGATTGTTCGGGCTGGTCACGAACACGACGTCCGGGCGGGTGTCGCGCAGCTGGGCGACCGCGGCCGCGGTGTCGATGGTGAAGTCGGCGCTGCGGTGGCCGTCCACCCAGGCGGTGCCGGTGCCGGTGCTGATGATCGGGTGCATCGAGTAGGACGGCGTGAACCCCAGCGCGGTCCGGCCCGACCCGCCGAAGGTCTGCAGCAGCTGCTGCAGCACCTCGTTGGAGCCGTTCGCCGCCCACACCTGGTCGGCGATGACCTGCTCGCCACTGGTGCGGGTCAGGTAGCCGGCCAGGTCGGTGCGCAGGGCGACGGCGTTGCGGTCGGGGTAGCGGTTGAGGTCCCGGGACGCCGCCGCGAGCGCCGTCCCCAGGTCGGCCAGCAGCGACTCGGGCAACGGATACGGGTTCTCGTTGGTGTTGAGCCGGTGCGTCACCTGCAACTGCGGCGCCCCGTAGGCGGTGCGCCCGCGCAGCTCGGGGCGCAGCGGCAGCTCGTCCACGGTGCTCACGCGCGCTGCCGGACCCGGACCGCGGCCGCGTGCGCGGGCAGGTCCTCGGCGTTGGCGAGCGCGTCGATGTGCCCGGCGACCTCGGCCAGGGCCCGCTCGTCGTACTCCACCACATGGATGCCGCGCAGGAACGACTGGACGGACAGCCCGCTGGAGTGCCGGGCGCAGCCGCCGGTGGGGAGCACGTGGTTGGAGCCGGCGCAGTAGTCGCCCAGCGACACCGGCGCCCACGGCCCGACGAAGATCGCCCCGGCGTTGCGCACCCGGAGAGCCACCTCGCGGGCGTCCCGGGTCTGGATCTCCAGGTGCTCGGCGGCGTAGGCGTCCACCACGGCCAGCCCGGCGTCCAGATCGTCGACCAGGACGACGCCGGACTGGCTGCCGGCCAGCGCCGCGGTGATCCGGTCGGAGTGCTTGGTGGCCGCGACCTGCCCGGGCACCAGCCCGAGGACGTCGTCGGCGAGCTGCTCACTCGGTGTGACCAGCACCGCGCCGGCCAGCGGGTCGTGCTCGGCCTGGCTGATCAGGTCGGCCGCGACGTGCGCGGGGTCGGCGGTGTCGTCGGCCAGCACGGCGACCTCGGTGGGCCCGGCCTCGGAGTCGATGCCGACCAGCCCGCGCAGCAGCCGCTTGGCCGCCGTCGTGTAGACGTTCCCAGGACCGGTGACCATGTCGACCGGCTCGCAGGACCCGGCTCCGTAGCCGAACACGGCGATCGCCTGCGCGCCGCCGACGGCGTACACCTCGGAGACGCCGAGCAGGGCGCAGGCGGCCAGCACCCCCGGGTCGGGCAGGCCGCCGTGGTCGCGCTGCGGCGGGCTCGCGACGGCGATCGACCCGACCCCGGCCAGCTGCGCCGGCACGACGTTCATCACGACCGAGGACAGCAGCGGGGCCAGCCCGCCGGGCACGTAGAGCCCGACCCGGCGCACCGGCACCCAGCGCTCGGTCACCGATCCGCCGCGGACGACGGCGGTGGTGACGTCGGTGCGCCGCTGATCGGAATGCACCTTCCGGACCCGCGAGATGGCCTCCTCCAGGGCGGCGCGCACGGCCGGGTCGCAGCCGGCCAGCGCCTGGTCCAGCGCCGACCGCGGTACCGCGAAGTCCGCCAGGTCGACGCCGTCCAGCCGTGCGGTCACCTCGCGGACCGCCTGCGCGCCACGCATCCGCACGTCCTCGCAGATCGGGCGGACCACGGCGAGCACCGAGTCGACGTCCGTCGCGGCCCGCGGCAGCAGGGCGGCGAGCTCGCGCGGCGCGGGCAGCGCGGACCCGCGCAGGTCGATGCGGCTGAGCACGGCGGACCTCCGGAGGCGGAAGAGGGATCGCCCCAGGGTAGTCGCGGCGGTCCCGGAGCCTCCGTGGCGGCGGGCCCTGAGCCGTAGGCTCGCCGGGTGGACGGGGGCGAGCGCGGCAGCGGCACCGAGATCATCCCGCTGTTCCCGCTGGAGACCCCGCTGTTCCCGGGCGTCGTCCTGCCGCTGGACATCTTCGAGCCCCGCTACCGGCGGCTGATGGCCGACCTGACGGCGCTGCCGGCCGACAGCGCGCGGCGCCGCTTCGGGGTGGTGTCCATCCGGCAGGGCTGGGAGGTCGAGCGGGTGGCGCCCGCCGCCGCGCTCTACGACGTCGGCTGCACCGCCGTGGTGCGGGCGATCGCCGCGCAGGCCGACGGCGGCTACCAGGTCGTCGCGGTGGGCTCGGACCGCTTCCGGCTGCTCGACGTGCTGGTCCCCGGGAACGCCGGTACCGACCCGCCCTATCTTCGCGCGCAGGTGGAGTGGCTGGGCGAGGAGGAGGCGGCCGAGGAGGCCGCCGGGGACGCGGAGGGCCTGGTCGGTGCGGACTCGGGGAGCAGCGCCGTTCCCGAGGACGTGGTCGCGTCGGTGGCGCGGGGGTCGCTGGAGGTGCTGACCGGCAGCGTCCGCAACCTGTTCGCCCGCTACGTCGCCGAGGTCTCCCGCCGGCAGGCCGGCGCGGCGGGCCCGGACGGCGGCTCGGACGGCGGCGGCCCGGAGGACGACGGGACGGCCGAGGCGGCGGCGACCGCGGAGCTGCTGCGCGGGGTGACCGGCGACGCCCGGGCGCTGTCCTACCTGGTGGCCTCCGCGGCGCTGCTCACCGCCGAGGACCGGCAGGCGTTGCTCGCCGAGTCCGCCACCCGGCGGCGGCTGGGGCTGGAGTCCCGGCTGCTGCGCCGGGAGCTGACGCTGCTGCGCACGATCGGCGCCGTACCGGTGCCGCTGCGGCAGTTCGCCACTCCGATGACCGCGAACTGATCAAGGACCCCGTCCTCCTCATGCCTCGCACGCTCGGCACGAGCCTCGGGACGGGGCCATCGAGACTCGGGACGGCCGCCTGCACGGGGGCTGGGCGGGCGCTCAGTGACCGGCCGGTCGGTCGACGGCCTCCGCGGTGCGGCCGAGGTCGTCCCGCGGGGTGAGCGAACTGGGCACCACGTAGCTCAGCACGGCGACGAACGGACCGACCGCCACGGCCGCGACCGCGCGCAGGTGCAGCCCCGTCGTCACGACGCCCCCCACGCGGGCGAGCTGCTCGTCGGTCGGGCCGGGGCCCAGCAGCTCCCCCAGCTGCCAGGCGGCCAGCGAAGCGACGAGCATCCCGGCGGCCAGGGCGAGGAGGACCACCACGCCCCGGCGCCGGCGCAGCGACCACACGGCGATACCGGCCAGCAGCCCCAGCGCGGCGAGGACGACCACGTAGACGCCGTCGTCGGCCATGAACATCTCCGCGGAGGTCGCGCCGCCGACCGGCTGCAGGTTCGTGGCCGAGACGATCCGGTACGACGCCCGCGGGGCCAGCTGGTGCCACACTCCGCCGGCGGCCAGGCCGGCCGGCGCGAGGGCCAGCACGGTGAGCAGGCCGGCCCGCAGGTCCTCCCGATCGGCCCGCAGCCCGATCCGCCGGGCAGCGGTCCGGGGCCGGTCGGCGTCCAGCACGGCGGCGGGCGCCGGCGCGGACAGCCCGGCGGGCTGCGCGACGGGCCGGTCTTCGGGGTGGGCGGTCACGGGACCAGTGTCGCCCGGCGTCCTGTGCGGTCGCCGGTCGTGCTGTGAACGCGGCTCACCGCCGGGCCGGTCCGGCCCCGCGCAACCGGGCCGGTCGACCGGCAGCCGGCTGGTGGAGCGTCGCGGTCACAGCAGCGCGACGCTGGTCGGCCCGAGCAGCGCCTTGATGTCGCCCATCAGCGCGGTGCTCGGCCGTACCCGCAGCCCCTGGTCGAGTCGCAGCACCGTCTCCCGGCCGCCGTTGAGCAGCTTCAGCTGCACCTCCGTGGTACCCGGGTGGCTGCCCAGCACCTCGCGCAGCCGCTCGACAACCGGCGGCGTGCAGCGCGCGGCCGGCATGGACACCAGCACCGGCCCGCGCGGCCCCTCGGTCAGCTCCGGGATCGTCACCTCGGAGGCGAACAGCGACGGCGTGTCGTCGCGCCGGCTGATCCGGCCCTTGACCACGACGATCTGGTCGCGGACCACCTTGTCCGACACCTGCGCCCAGGTCTTGGGGAAGAACAGCACCTCCAGGCCCGCCTCGAGGTCCTC
>JAICZD010000204.1 GCA_025933855.1 Modestobacter sp.
CGAGCCCGGCTGGACGAAGAACTCCATCTCCATCTGCTCGAACTCGCGGGTCCGGAAGATGAAGTTGCCGGGGGTGATCTCGTTGCGGAACGACTTGCCGATCTGGCCGATGCCGAACGGCGGCTTCTTCCGGGCCGCGCCCATCACGTTGGCGAAGTTCACGAAAATGCCCTGGGCGGTCTCCGGGCGCAGGTAGTGCAGCCCCGCCTCGTCCTCGACCGGGCCGAGGTAGGTCTTGAGCATCATGTTGAAGTCGCGCGGCTCGGTCCAGGAGCCCTTCACCCCGCAGTTGGGGCAGGAGATGTCGGCCAGCCCGTGCTCCGGCAGCCGGCCCTTCCGCTCCTCGAACTCCTCCTCCAGGTGGTCGGCGCGGAACCGCTTGTGGCAGTTCTGGCACTCGGTCAGCGGGTCGGTGAAGACGCCGACGTGACCGGAGGCGACCCAGGTCTGGCGGGGCAGGATGACCGAGGAGTCCAGGCCGACGACGTCGTCCCGGCTCTGCACCACCGTGCGCCACCACTCCCGCTTGATGTTGTCCTTGAGCTCGACCCCGAGCGGGCCGTAGTCCCAGGCCGAGCGGGTGCCCCCGTAGATCTCCCCGGACGGGAAGACGAATCCCCGGCGCTTGCAGAGGTTGACCACCTTGTCCAGGCGGGCGGGATCGCTGCGGGGGGTGGTGGTCTCGGTCGGGGTGCTCGGCACGGCGGGCTCCATCCGGCTGGCGGTCGGCGGGTGAGGCAGCAACGTTAGTCGGCGCCCGCCGGCGGTCCCCCGGCGCACCGGGCTCCTGCGTCTCGCCGGGCTGCACGTGCCCCCGGCCGGGCGACCATGACGGACCTCACGGTGGCGCCGGGCCTACTCGCGGGTAGCCCAGGTGCATGACTTCTCCTCTCGCCGTCGCGCGATCCGGCCACGGCGAACCGCTGCTCCTGCTGCACGGGTTCGGCAGCAGCAGCCTCGACTTCACCCCGGTCCTGCCGGCGCTGTCCGCGCAGTTCGAGGTGCTCAACCTCGACCTCCCGGGGAGCGGGCGGTCGCCGCGCCTGGACCGCCGTCCCACCGTCGGTGCGATCACCGATGCCGTCGAGCAGACCCTGGACGCCGAAGGGTTCGGCACGGTGCACGTGCTGGGCAACTCGCTCGGCGCCCGGGTCGGTCTGGAACTGGCCCGCCGCGGCCGCGCCCGCTCGGTCGTGGCGATCGCGCCGTCCGGGTTGAACCTGCCGCCGGAACGGATCTACCAGGGCGCGGGCATGGCGCTGGCCCGGGTGGCCTTCCGCTCCGTCGCGTCGCACATCGAGCCGCTGTCCCGGTCCCGGCGTGGTCGCACGGCGCTGCTGACCACCCTGAAGGCGCGGCCCTGGCGGGCCACCCCGCAGGAGGCCCTCGCCGTCCGCGAGGGGTTCGCCGAGACCCGGGACTTCTGGCCCACGCTGCTGTGGGGGCTGATGGCCGACGTGCCGCTGGGCCTGCGCGGCATCGACTGCCCGGTGATGCTCGCGCAGGGCACCGCCGACGTCGTCGCCTCCGGGCAGACGGTGCGCTTCCTGCCGCTGGTCCCCCGGGCCCGTTTCCGCCCGCTGCTGGCCGCCGGCCACGCTCCGCAGTCCGACCGGACGGCGACCATCGTCTCGATGGTGCAGGCCACCGCCGCCCGTGCGGCGCGCCCCGAGCCGGACGCCGAGACCGTGCTGGAGGCGGCGGTCGCGTAGACCGCGGTGCCGGGTCAGCAGCCCCGGACGTCGTAGCCGCGCAGCGGTGGCCACGCCGATGCGGGGGTCGTCGCCCAGTCGAACACCGAGACGCCGGCGGCGCCCTGGTCGGCGGCGGCCCGGGCCATCGCCGCGTACTCCTCGCCGGTCACCGCCGAGCCGAAGCCGCCGACCACGGACACCGCCGCGCACGGCTCGCCGAGGTCGGCGCGCACCCGGGCGATGTTCTCGCTGGTGTAGCGGTAGGCGTCGCGGTACGGGGAGTCGGCGGTCCGGTTGCTCCAGTACGCCATCGGCAGCCACACCTGGTAGAGCGGCCCGAGCTGGCGCCACGGGAAACGCGGCCAGTAGGTGGGCGAGAGCACCTCGGTGACCACCGGCGGCAGGACGATCGCGCCCAGCGTCACCCCGGGGGCCACCCCGCGCAGCCGCGCCGACAGGTCCACCAGCGCGGCGTTGCGGACGTCGACGTCGACGACCGTGCGGTCCTCGATGTCCACGGCGAGCGCGTCGAACGCGTGGCCGCCGGCCCGGAAGGCCGCCATCGCCTGCAGCCGGCGCAGGTCGGCCGGCACGTCGGTGAAGTGCGGCAGGTACCAGGCCACCACCTGCATGCCCCGAGCGTGTGCGCGGACCAGGAACTGGCCCAGCAGGTCCGGGCTCAGCAGCCCCGGGTAGGCCGGGTCGTCCGCGGCGGCCTGCAGGTACAGGGTGCGCACGCCGGCGTCGGCCATGGCGTCCACCTGCGCGGGCGTCGTCGGGGGGTTGGCACCGGCGTACTCGCGGGCGAACCGGAAGCGGGTCACCCAGGTGCCGGCGTGCTGGTAGGGCGCCAGCAACGCCCGGGTGACCGCACCGGTCGTCGCGTCCCACCGGAGGAAGCCGCCCTGGAAGTCGCTCTGCCGGCCGCCGGGAACGGCGTACTCGTCGCTGATCGGGTAGCCCAGCGCGCTCCGCTCCCAGCCCAGCGCCGCCCACTCGGCCCGGATCCCGCCGTGCACCTCGTGCGCCCCGGTGGCCGGCGTCCAGTAGATCGACCCGCCCTGGAAGAGGTTGTAGCGACCGACCCCGTCGGGGGTCGCCGTCTCATCGGTCAGCGGATAGCCGAGCAGGCTGCGCTCCCACCCGAGCGCTGCCCACTCGGCCCGGATCCCGCCGTGCACCTCGTGCGCCCCGGTGGCCGGCGTCCAGTAGATCGACCCGCCCTGGAAGTGGCTGTACCGGCCCACGCCGTCCGGAGCCACCGCCTCGCCGGTGACCGGATAGCCGAGCACGCCGCGCTCCCAGCCCAGCGCCGCCCACTCCGCCGCGATGGCGCCGTGCACCTCCTGCGCGCCGGTGGACGGCGTGAAGTAGATCGACCCGCCCTGGAAGAGGTTGTAGCGGCCGACCCCGTCCGGCGTTCCCGTCTCGTCGGTGAGCGGAAAGCCCAGGACCAGGCCGGCGCGGCCGACCGGGCCACCGAGCCGGGCGTACTCCACCGTGATGGCGCCGTGCACCTCGTGCGCCCCGGTGGCCGGCGACCAGTAGATCGAGCCCGCGGTGAAGTCCTGGCCACGGCCGCCGCCGACGGCGTAGGCCGGGCCCACCGGCGCGCCGACGACGGAGCCGGCGCCGCCGAGCTCGCACCAGTGCCGGGTGATGGGGTCGGGGTCGGTGCAGGCGGCGGCTCGCGCCGGGACGGCGAGCATCCCCGCGCCCAGGAACAGGGCGGTGAGCAGGACCAGGGAGCGCAACCGGAGCTGCACCACGGCGACCGCCTCTGCACGCTGTCGAGGCTCCCGATGGTGGGCCCGGCCGCCACCGCCGGACAGGGCCGTTCGGCTCTGCCGGTCAGGACGCCCCGTCGTCGGTCAGGTAGGCGCTCGGCTCGTCGAGGGCGTGCAGCCAGACCGGCGCCCCGGCGATCTTCACCTCGGCCGCGGACAGCGCCCGCCGGTAGGCGCCCACGCCGTCCCACGCCGTCCACAGCGCGAGGAGGCCGGGGTCGTCGGCGGCCCGGCCGACCGCGCCGTCCCGGAAGCCGTGCCGCTGGCGCAGCACCGCCAGCAGCTCGTCCGCGGCCGCCAGCAGCGCCGGGACGGCGGACTCGTCGGCGCGCAGCCGGGTGACGGCGAACACCGGCACCTCCTCCTCCGGCCGTGAGCCGGCGTTTGACAACGGTTCTCACCAGCTCCGACGATGGTGGCATGCCCGCGGCCGCGTCCTCCGCCAGCCGGTCGGTGCCCGCCGAGGTCCAGGCCGCCAGCGAGCTGCTCACCGCGCTGGCCGCGCCGCTGCGGCTGTCCATCGTGGCGCTGCTGGACCAGCACGGCACCCGCTGCGTGCACCAGCTCGTCGACGCGCTCGGCGTGCCGCAGCCGCTGGTGTCCCAGCACCTGCGGGTGCTGCGGGCGGCGGGGCTGGTGGCCGGCTCGCGGCACCACCGCCAGGTCGACTACCGGCTGGTCGACGGGCACGTCGCGCACATCGTCCGGGCGGCGCTGGCGCACGCCGGTCACGGCGCGAGTGCTGTCCCGGCCGCCGTCCCGGCCCTCGCCGGGCCGGAGCGCGCCGGGTCGGATCGCGCCCGGCCGGAGCGCGCTGCCGGGTGGCCGGCGGTGCGTGCCACCATCGCCTGATGGCCCGCACCACCCGTCAGCGGTCCGCCGTCGTCGCGGTCTTCGACGAGCTCGAGGGCTTCCACAGCGCGCAGGAGGTGCACGCCCGGCTGCGCACCGCCGGGGACACCGTGGGCCTGTCCACCGTCTACCGGGCCGTCCAGGCGCTGGCCGACGACGGCGAGCTCGACTCGATCCGCACCGAGTCGGGTGAGGCGCTGTACCGGCGCTGCAGCACCCAGCACCACCACCACCTGGTGTGCCGTTCCTGCGGGCGGACCGTCGAGGTCGCCGGCCCCACGGTGGAGGCCTGGGCCGACCGGGTCGCCGGCGAGCACGGCTTCGCCGACGTCAGCCACACCCTGGAGATCGTCGGCACCTGCGCCGACTGCCGCTAAGCGCTGCCGAACCGGCGCTGGCGGGAGGCGTACTCCTCGCAGGCCGCCCACAGGTGCCGCCGGTCGAAGTCCGGCCACAGCGTGTCGAGGAAGACGAGTTCGGCGTAGGCGGACTGCCAGAGCAGGAAGTTGCTGGTCCGGTTCTCCCCCGAGCTGCGCACGAACAGGTCGACGTCGGGCATGTCGGGCTCGTCGAGGAAACGGGCGACGGTCTCCTCGGTGACCTTGTCGGGCTTCAGCCGGCCGGCGGCGACCTCCCGGGCGATCGCCGCGGCGGCGTCGGCGATCTCGGCCCGCCCGCCGTAGTTGACGCACATGGTGAGGGTCAGGACGTCGTTGTCCCGGGTCAGCTCCTCGGCGACCTCGAGCTCGTTGATCACGCTGCGCCACAACCGGGGACGGCGGCCGGCCCAGCGCACCCGCACCCCGAGGTCGTGCATCTCGTCGCGGCGGCGGCGGATCACGTCCCGGTTGAAGCCCATCAGGAAGCGGACCTCCTCCGGGCTGCGCCGCCAGTTCTCGGTGGAGAAGGCGTAGGCGCTGATCGCGGTGATGCCCAGCTCGATGGCGCCCTCGACGCAGTCGAACAGCGAGGACTCCCCTGCCGCGTGCCCGGCGGTGCGGGGCAGCCCGCGCTGCTTGGCCCACCGGCCGTTGCCGTCCATCACGATCGCCACGTGCCCGGGCACCCGGTCGGCCGGGATGTCCGGCGGCCGCACCCCCGACGGGTGCGGGTTGGGCTGCTTGACCGGGCGGTTCACGGTGCCGGCGTCCTCACGTGTCACCGGTTCGCTTCCGCGGACCGCTCCGCTCCTCGCTCGTTCCTCGCTGCGATGCTCACGATCCTGACCGCTCACGTCCGGTCCACCAGCGGCAGGGAACGCAGCCCGCGCTCGAGGTGCCACTGCAGCAGGGCGGCGACCAGGCCGCTGCCCTCGCGGCGGTTGGTGCCCTGACTGGCCTCGGCCCGCGCCCAGTCGCCGGTCAGCAGCGCCTCCAGCAGTTCGATGGTGACCGGGCTGGGCATCGCCGAGCCGGTCGGCCGGCAGGCCGGGCACACCGAGCCGCCGGCCGGCACGGAGAAGTGGCGGTGCGGACCGGCCTCGCCGCAGCGGGCGCAGTCGCCGAGCGCCGGTTCCCAGCCGGCCACCGACATGGCGCGCAGCAGGAACGCGTCGAGCACCAGCGGCGAGGGGTGGGTCTTCTCGGCCAGCGACCGCAGCGCGCCCACCACCAGCAGGAACAGCCGCAGCGAGGGCTCCTTCTCCTCGGCGGTGAGCCGGTCGGCGGTCTCGAGCACCGCCGTCCCCGCGGTGTAGGCGGGGTAGTCGCCGGCGATCACCGGCCCGTAGGAGCGGATCGACTCGGCCTGGCTGACGATGTCGAGGTTGCGGCCGGTGTAGAGCTGCAGGTCGACGTGGCTGAACGGCTC
>JAICZD010000189.1 GCA_025933855.1 Modestobacter sp.
GCGACGACGGCGTCTCCTCCGAGCTGCGCTCGGACTTCCTCGGGCGCTGACGGCAGCGTCCGGCGGCTGCGTCACGTGGAACAGGGTTTCGGGAGCCGCTGCGGTCTGCAAGCCTCGAGCCGTGCGGCAGGAGTGGGTGGAGCACCGGGTGCACCCGACGCTGCGGCCGTTCGTCGCCTCGGTGGTGGGCTACCGGCAGGAAGGGTTCGCACCCGGCGTCCACCGTGGGCTGCCCTCGCCGTACCTGACGCTGATCGTCACCCTGGACGAGCCGCTGGTGATGGCCGCCCATCCCGACCCCCGGCAGGCACCCGGCCGCTATGACGGGCTGCTCGGCGGGCTGCACACCCGGCCGGCGCTGATCAGCCATCCCGGCCGGCAGAGCGGCGTCCAGCTGTCGCTCACCCCGCTCGGCGCCCGGGCGCTGCTCGGCGTTCCCGCGGGAACGCTGGCGTCGCTGGACTGCCCGGTGACCGACGTCCTGGCGGTGGACGGCGTCGAGCTGATCGACCGGTTGCGCGCGGCCCGGAACTGGGCCGGCCGGTTCGCGGTCGTCGAGTCGGTGCTGCTGCGCCGGGTCAGGCCGGACGTCACCGTCTGCCCCGAGGTGGCCGAGGCCTGGCGGATGACCACCGGCGGTGGCGGGCGGCTGCGGGTGGCCGACGTCGCGGCCCGGGTTGGCTGGTCCGGCCGGCACCTGGGTGAGCGGTTCCGGGCCGAGACCGGCCTCGGGCTCAAGGAGGCGGCGCGCGTCGTCCGCTTCCACCGGGCCCGCCGGGCGCTGACCGCCCGGGTCGGCCGGGGTGCGCCGCCGCAGCTGGCCGCGTTGGCCGCGGCCGCCGGCTACGCCGACCAGGCGCACCTGACCCGGGAGTGGCGGGCGTTCAGTGGCCTGTCGCCGACCCAGTGGCTGGCTGCCGAGATCGGTTTCGTACAAGACGAGACTGCTCTGGACCCGGCAGGCTCCCGGGCATGACCACACCCGACGCTCCCCCGCCCACTGTCTGGCCCGCGCTGCGTGCCCGGGACGCCCGCGCCCTGATCCGTTTCCTGGTCGACGCGCTCGGCTTCGAGGAGACCGTCGTCTACGGCGACCAGCCCGACGGCAGCGGGGACGTCGTCGTCCACGCGGAGCTGTCCTGGCCGCTGGGCGGCGGCATCATGCTCGGCTCGGTGAAGGCCGTACCGGACGACGCCTGGCCCGTGCAGCCGGGTAGCGCCGGCTGCTACGTGGTCACCGACGCGCCCGACGCGTTGTACGAGCGGGCCGTGGCCGCCGGCGCGGAGGTCGTCGCCCCGTTGCACGACACCGACTACGGCTCCCGGGACTTCGCCGTCCGCGATCCGGAGGGCAACCTGTGGAGCTTCGGCACCTACCGGGGCCAGCCGCGCTCGGGTCGGTGACGCGGCTGTTCAGCTGAACAGACCCCGGATGTCCTCGGCGGTCAAGGGCGCGGACAGCAGCGCGTCGTCGTCCACCACCCGGGTGAAGAGGTCCTGCTTGCGGGCCTTGAGCGCCATTACCTTCTCCTCGATGGTGTCCGTGGCGACCAGCCGGTAGACCATCACCGTCTTGTCCTGGCCGATCCGGTGGGTGCGGTCCACCGCCTGGGCCTCGGTCGCCGGGTTCCACCACGGATCGAGCACGAAGCAGTAGTCGGCCTCGGTGAGGTTGAGCCCGAAGCCACCTGCCTTGAGGCTGATCAGGAACACCGGAGCCGCGCCGTCCTTGAACGCGGCGATCCGCTCCGCCCGGTTCCGGGTGCGGCCGTCGAGGTGGACGTAGGGCAGGCCCTCGGCGTCCAGCCGGTCGCGGATGGTCCGCAGGAAGCCGGTGAACTGGCTGAACACCAGCGCCCGGTGCCCCTCGCCGACGACCTCGCGCAGGTTCTCCAGGAACACGTCGGCCTTGCTGGACCGGACGCCGGCGTACTTCTCGTCGACCAGCGCGGGATCGAGGCTCAGCTGCCGCAGCAGGGTCAGCGACCGGAAGATCGTGAACCGGTTCCTGTCCAGGTCGTCCACGAGCCCCAGGACCTTGTGGCGCTCGCGCTGCAGGTGGGTCTGGTAGATCTTCTGGTGCCGCGGGTTGAGCGCCACCTCCAGCACCTGCTCCTGCTTGGGCGGCAGCTCGGCGGCGACCAGTTCCTTGGTCCGTCGCTGCATCAGCGGGCGGATCCGGCGGCGCAGCGTGGCCAGCAGCTCCGGATCGGTGCCCCGCTCGATCGGCCGTCGGTAGAAGTCGGTGAACCGCTTCGGGCTGGGGAAGAGGCCGGGGGCGACGATGGACAGCAGGGACCACAGGTCCATCAGGCTGTTCTCCAGCGGCGTCCCGGTGATGGCCAGCTTGAACCGTGCCTCCAGCCGCCGGGCGCACTGGTAGGTCTTGGCCTGGTGGTTCTTGACGAACTGGGCCTCGTCCAGCACCAGCCCGCTCCAGGGCAGCCGCCGGTAGGCCTCCTCGTCGATCCGGAACAGGGCGTAGGAGGTGATCACCAGGTCGGCGCCGGCGACCTGGTCGGCGAGCGGCGACTCCCGCTTGCCCTCGGTCTCGGTGACCGCGACGACGGACAGCCCCGGAGCGAACCGGGCGGCCTCGGCCGCCCAGTTGGAGACCACGCTGGTCGGTGCCACCACCAGCACCGGGTCGGAAAGTTGCCCGATCTCCTGGGCCCGGCACAGCATGGCCAGTGTCTGGACCGTCTTCCCCAGCCCCATGTCGTCGGCCAGGATCCCGCCGAGGCCGGAGTCCCAGAGGAAGCTCAGCCAGCGGTAGCCCTCCAGCTGGTAGGGCCGCAGGTCCGCGTGCAGGCCGCCGGGCACGGGCACCGGCGGCACCGCCTGGACGTCGAGCAGCCCGCCGACCGTGGCGGCCCACCGCCGGCTCTGTGCCTCGACGACGCCGAGCTCGGTCAGCTCGTCCCAGAGCCCGGCCTGGTAGCGGCTGATCCGCAGGGTGTCGCCCTCGGCGTCGGTCAGGCTGCGCGCCTCGTCGATCAGCCGGCGCAGCTGGTCGAACTCGGGACGGTCGAGGCCGAAGTAGGTGCCGCTGTCCAGGATCAGGTGGCTCTCGCCGTGCGCCAGCGCGACGACCAGGGCCTGGAAGGGAACGTCCTCACCGTCGACGGACACCGTGATGCCGAGGTCGAACCAGTCCGGGTCCTCGCTGTCGGTCGCCGACACCCCGATGACGGGCGCGCTGTCGGCGTGCCGGTAGTCCGGCGCGGTGCCCACCACCTCCACCGCGACGTCCGCGGAGTCCTGCAGCCCGGGCAGCACCTGCTCGGTGAAGAAGACCGAGTCCATTCCGCGCAGTTCGGCGCGCGGCGCCAGCCGCCGATCGGGCGTCTGCTCGCGCAGCTGCGGCAGCCGGTCGTGGGGCAGCCGGAGGTCGGCCAGCAGCCGCCGCTCGGCCCGCAGGTCGCGGATCGTTCCGGCCGTGCCCGATTCGTGCAGCGGCAGCCGGTGGGTGTCCGCGCCCACCGGGTAGCGGAAGGACCACTCGAGCACCATCCGCTGGCCGGGGTCGTGCCGGACGATCAGCCCCAGCCCGGGTGGGCGGATCACGGGCAGCTCGACCGTGCCGTCCGAGGACCGCACGGTCATCAGCTGCCGCATCCCCGGGTAGTACTCGCGCAGGAAGCGGTCCAGGTCGGCGGCCGGGATGCGCAGCCGCCGGCCGCTGCTCAACAGGTCCGACAGCTGGCGGGTCGGCCGCTCGGCCAGCGGAGCCAGCAGCAACCCGGCCGCCTGTCCGTCCGCACCGGGGGCCGCCGTGCCGGCGTCGAGGAACAGGCCGTGCGCCGGGTCGCCGATGAGTCCCAGCCGGGGAGCCGGCAGCGGTACCCCGTCGAGCGTGACGACCGGCTCCAGCGTGACATCGCCCGAGGGCGCGGCCCGGCGCAGGTCCACCGCCACCTCGGCCGGCACGGCGTGCAGCCGAACCGGCCCCATCGCGGCCCGGGCCGGGACCAGCGGCACCCCGGCGTCGACCACCTGCTCCAGCAGCCGCCAGAGCCCCGACCCCACGTCGTCGAGGTGGACGGCGCTGTCGCCGGCGTAGTAGTAGCCCGCAGCGGACGCCTGGGAGGCGCGGTACAGCTCGCAGAGGGCCTCCCGATGAGCCGGGACGTGCCGGGACGCGTAGTCGTACTGCAGCCCGCTCCAGGAGACGCCGGTGCGCACCCAGGCCGCGTTGCGGCCGGGGACCACCGGCCGGATCCGGATGCGGCCGCGGCGCGCGGGGAGGCCGGCCCGCCCGTACGACGGGCCCGGCGCCCCCGGGACGAGGTCGAACTGCAGCGCGATGGGCGTCCCGGTGGCCCGGGCCGTGACCGGCTGCAGGAGAGTGGCGACCGACCGCTCCCAGTCCGGCCGGGGCGCCGCCGTCCCCCGGCCGCCGGCGGGCACGGTGCCCCGTGCGGCGATCAGCACCGCGGCCACGTGCTTGCAGTCGTACTGCACCGGGCAGCTGCAGGTGCCGGACACGGCGCCGGGGTCGACCCGGACCACGGCCCGGTAGACCGCCGTCCCGTGGACGAGGCCGGCGACGGTGCGCCCGCCGGGGCGGACGTCGAGCTCCACGACGCGGTCCTGCTGCACGTAGGCGGCACCCCGCTGGTAGACCGCGGGCCCGACGGCCCGGCGGATCGCGTCGTCGGTGAGGCCGCCGACCAGGCCTGAGATCACGGGAGGAGGTTATCCGCCGGCGGGGACGGTTCCGGCCGGCCGCAGCCAGCTGTGGACGGCGCCGCTGCCGCCCCCGGTGCCGGGACCGGTCCGGGTCGCGGGCCCGTGCACCATGAGGCCAGGATCAACCCCATGAGTGCCCCCCGCGCCGGGCAGCCCGCCCAGCCCAGTGACCTGGTCGACGTCCCGCACCTGGTGACGGCCTACTACACCGTCGAGCCCGACCCCGCCGATCCGATGCAGCAGGTCGTGTTCGGCACGTCCGGGCACCGCGGGTCCTCGCTGGACGGCGCGTTCAACGAGGCGCACATCCTGGCCACCACGCAGGCCATCTGCGAGTACCGCACCGGTCAGGGCTACGACGGCCCGCTGTTCGTCGGCCGCGACACCCACGGGCTGTCCGAACCGGCCTGGGTCAGTGCGCTGGAGGTACTCGCGGCCAACGACGTGACCGTGCTCGTCGACGCCGACGACCGGTACACGCCCACCCCGGCGGTGAGCCACGCGATCCTGACCGCGAACCGGGGCAGGACGTCCGGGCTGGCCGACGGCATCGTCGTCACCCCGTCGCACAACCCGCCCCGCGACGGCGGGTTCAAGTACAACCCGCCCAGCGGCGGGCCGGCCGACACCGACGCGACCGGCTGGATCGCCCGCCGGGCGAACGAGCTGATGGCCGCCGGTCTGGACGGCGTCCGGCGGGTTCCGTTCGCCCGGGCCCGGGCCGCCGTGGAGTCCTACGACTTCCTGGGCACCTACGTCGAGGACCTGCCGAACGTGCTGGACCTGGACGCCGTCCGCAGCGCCGGTGTGCACATCGGTGCCGATCCGCTGGGCGGGGCGAGCGTCGACTACTGGGGGGCGATCGCCGAGCGGCACCGCCTCGACCTGACCGTGGTCAATCCGCTGGTCGACCCCACGTGGCGGTTCATGACGCTGGACTGGGACGGCAAGATCCGGATGGACTGCTCGTCCCCGGCCGCGATGGCCTCGCTGATCGGGCGCAAGGACGAGTTCGCCATCGCCACCGGCAACGACGCCGACGCCGACCGGCACGGCATCGTGACCCCCGACCGCGGCCTGATGAACCCCAACCACTTCCTCGCGGTGGCGATCTCCTACCTGTTCAGCCACCGGCCGTCCTGGGGGGCGGACACGGCCGTCGGCAAGACCCTGGTCTCCTCCTCGCTGATCGACCGGGTGGTCGCCGACCTCGGCCGCAAGCTGGTCGAGGTGCCGGTCGGCTTCAAGTGGTTCGTGCCCGGGCTGCTCGACGGCTCGGTCGGGTTCGGCGGCGAGGAGTCCGCCGGGGCCTCGTTCCTGCGCCACGACGGCACCGTGTGGACCACCGACAAGGACGGCATCCTGCTCGCCCTGCTGGCCAGCGAGATCCAGGCCGTGACGGAGCGGTCCCCCTCGCAGCTGCACGCGGACATGACAGCCCGGTTCGGCGAGTCGGCCTACGCCCGGGTCGACGCCCCCGCCAGCCGGGAGGAGAAGGCCAAGCTGGGCAAGCTGGCCCCGGCCGACGTCGCGGCCACCGAGCTGGCCGGCGAGCCGATCACCGCCAAGCTCACCCGGGCGCCCGGCAACGACGCGGCGATCGGCGGGCTGAAGGTCACCACCGAGAACGCCTGGTTCGCCGCCCGCCCGTCGGGCACCGAGGACGTCTACAAGGTCTACGCGGAGTCCTTCCTGGGCCCCGACCACCTCGCGCGGGTGCAGGAAGAGGCCCGGGCGGTCGTCGGTGCCGCGCTGGCCGGCTGACCCGGCCGTCGGCGGATGGCGGAGCCGGCTCAGCGACGCCGGGTGGCCTTGTCCCGGTACATCGCGTCGTCCGCCTCGCGGATGACCCGCTCGTACACGGTGTCGGGCTCCTGCCCGCCGGGCACCGAGCCGA
>JAICZD010000185.1 GCA_025933855.1 Modestobacter sp.
CCCGGCCCGACCGGGACACCCCGGCGAGCCAGGTCGGACAACTGCCACCGGGACGGCGGATCTGGACGCCGGCCCACCGGGAAGCCTAGGGCCGGGCTGTCGAGTTCACCGCGCACCCTCGCCTACGGTGGCGTAGGTTACGGTTGCGTAGCTTCGGTGGGAGCCGCCCGACGGCCCACACCGCCCGCCGCACACGTCAGCCCGGCACCACCCGCCCCACTGCGCCACCCGTCCCGGCCCGACCGGTCGTGGCCATTGCCAACGACCCGCCCTGGAGGCTCCGTGTCCGCTCCCCCGCTCTCCCGGCCCACCGCCCCCGCCCGACCGGCCCGGCCCGACGCCGGGCTGCCGGTCAACGCCCTCGGCGAGGCCAAGGGCCTCGGTGAACAGCTCGCGCTCTACGTGTTCGTGCTCGTGCCGTTCCTCGCCCTGGCCGTCGCGGTTCCGGCCGTGTGGGGCTGGGGCCTGTCCTGGACCGACGTCGTCCTCTTCACCGCCTTCTACCTGGTCACCGGGCTCGGGATCACGGTGGGCTACCACCGGTACTTCACCCACGGCTCGTTCAAGGCGAACAAGGGGCTGCGCATCGCGCTGGCCGTCGCCGGCTGCATGGCCGTGCAGGGCCCCGTCGTGCAGTGGGTGGCCGACCACCGCCGGCACCACGCGTTCTCCGACCGGGAGGGCGATCCGCACTCCCCGTGGCGGTACGGCGACACCACCGGTGCGCTGCTCAAGGGCATGTTCCACGCGCACGTCGGCTGGCTGTTCGACCGCCGCCAGACCAACCCTGCGCGCTACGCCCCGGACCTGCTGAAGGACACCGCCGTCCGGCGCACCAGCGAGCTGTTCATCCTGTGGGCCGGCATCGGGCTGTTCCTGCCCGGCATCATCGGCGGGCTGGTCACGTCGAGCTGGACCGGCGCCTGGACGGCGTTCTTCTGGGCCGGCCTGGTCCGCGTCGCGCTGCTGCACCACGTGACCTGGTCGATCAACTCGCTGTGCCACACGATCGGGGCGCGGCCCTTCACCTCGCGCGACCGGTCGACCAACTTCTGGCCGCTGGCGCTGCTCAGCTTCGGCGAGTCCTGGCACAACCTGCACCACGCCGATCCGACGTGCGCCCGGCACGGCGTGCTGCGCGGCCAGGTCGACATCAGTGCCCGGGTCATCTGGGCCCTCGAGAAGCTCGGGTGGGCCCGCGACGTCAAGTGGCCGGACCCGGTCCGGCTGGCGGCCAAGCGCCGCCGGCCCGAGCCGACCGCCGCCGCGTGACACCGGTGCCGGCCGGTCCGGTTGCGGACGGACCGGCCGGCGCCACACCTCTGCGGTCGGCGCGGCGTCCCCCTGCCGCCCGTCGCGGGCGCGGGGCGGGGGACGATGGCCCGGTGACCACCCCTGCCGGTCCGGCGGACGGCGCGCCCCGTCCCGCGAGCACCAGGGCGCGGGTGCGGATGACCGGCGCCCAGCGCCGCCAGCAGCTCCTCGACGTCGGGCGGGAGCTGTTCGCCCAGCGCGGCTACGAAGCGACCTCGATCGAGGAGATCGCCTCCCGCGCCGACGTCTCGAAGCCGGTCGTGTACGAGCACTTCGGCGGCAAGGAGGGGCTCTACGCCGTCGTCGTGGACCGGGAGATGCAGCGGCTGCTGGAGCGGTTCACCTCCGCGCTGTCCTCCGGCGGGCACCCGCGGGAGCTGCTCGAGCGGGCCGCGCTGGTGCTGCTGGACTACATCGAGGACGAGACGGACGGCTTCCGGGTGCTCAGCCGCGACGCGCCGGTCGTGAGCACGTCGGGCACCTTCTCCTCGCTCATCGGTGAGGTCGCCCGCAAGGTCGAGCACATCCTGGCCGCGCAGTTCAGCACCAACGGCTACGACCCGCGACTGGCCGAGCTCTACAGCCAGGCGCTGGTCGGGATGGTGGCGCTGACCGGCCAGTGGTGGCTGGACACCCGGTCACCGGGGAAGCGGCAGGTCGCCGCGCACCTGGTGAACCTCGCCTACAACGGGCTGGCCCACCTGGAGACCCACCCGCGGCTGGCCGGCCCGGTGCACCCGCTGCCCCCGACCGGCGACTGACGAGCCCGCGAGCGGGAGGGGCAGGAGTCGGGCCCCGTCCAGAGGCTCATCCCGAGCGTGCGAGGGGTGAGGAGGACGGGGTCCTTCTTCAGCCGACCAGCCGGGCGCCGTGCACCGGCCCGTGCACGGCCCGCACCGTGCGGAACACCCCGGCGCCGGCCAGCGCGGCGGCCAGCTTCACCGCCGCCTCCTCGTCCTCCGACAGCGCGGCCACGGTCGGGCCGGAGCCGCTGACCAGCGCAGCCCGCGCACCGGCCTCCGTTGCCGCCTGCAGCGCACGCCGCAGCTCCGGCCGCAGCCGGAGCGCCGCCGCCTGCAGGTCGTTGCCCAGCGTCGCGGCCAGCGCGGAGGGCGGGCCGCTGCGCAACGCCGCGATGACCGGCTCGGCTGCGTCCCCGAGGTGCCCCGCCGCCACGGCGTCGACCCGGCCCTCCGACCGCAGCGCGTCCAGCTCGGCATAGACCGCTGGTGTGGACAGGCCCTCACCGGCGATCCCGAGCACCCAGTCCCAGCGTCGCCGCGCCAGCACCGGGGAGAGCTGCTCGCCGCGGCCGGTACCCAGGGCCACGCCGCCGAGAAGGCTGAACGGCACGTCGCTGCCCAGGTGCGCGGCGAGCCGGGCAAGGTCGCCGCGCGTCGCCCTGGTCGCCCACAGCGCGTCCAGCGCCACCAGCGTGGCGGCCGCGTCGGCGCTGCCCCCGGCCAGGCCGGCCGCTGCCGGGATCGACTTGTCGACCTCGAGGTCGGCGTCCGGACTCACGCCGGCGTGCCGGGCGAGCAGCTCGGCCGCCTGCCACACCAGGTTGCGCCGGTCGGTGGGGACGCTGGCCGGGCCGCGGCCGGTGGCGGTGCCCTCACCACGCACCAGCAGCGAGAGCCCCTCGCCCGGGCGGGCGGTGACCGTGTCGAACAACGAGACCGCCAGGTAGACCGTGCGCAGCTCGTGGAAACCGTCGGAGCGCAACGGGCCGACCCGAAGGTGCACGTTCACCTTGGCCGGCGCCCGGGCGACGACGGCTCCGTTGCCGGCCAGCCGCCCGGGACCGCCGGAGGTCGCGTTGCTCACGGGTCCTCCTCGCTGACGCTCGTCGGCCACCTCCGCGAGGCTGCCGTGCCCCACGGCGGGCTCGCCGGCCCGCGTCCGCTGCCCACCCTGCCCACCGGAGACCGCACGCGCTACTGCCGGTCGTCCCGCCCCGGCCCGGTGGCCGCGAGCCGGGCGAAGTCGGTGACCGACAGCTGCTCCCCGCGGGTGGTGGGGGCGATCCCGGCCGCCCGCAGCCGCGCCTCGGCCTCCGCCGGGCTGCCGGCCCAGCGGGCGAGCGCGGCCCGCAGGCCCTTGCGGCGCATGGCGAAGGCCGCATCGATGACGGCGAACGTGGCCGCCCGGTCGCCCTCGGGCGCGGGGCGGCGGGTGAGCGCGACCAGTCCGGAGTCCACGTTGGGCACCGGCCAGAACACCGGCCGGGGCACGCTGCCGGCGCGTCGCACGTCGGCGTACCAGGCCGCCTTGACGCTGGGCACCCCGTAGGCCGGCGACCCCGGAGCGGCGGCCAGCCGGTCGGCCACCTCCTGCTGCACCAGCACCAGCGCGGTGCGGAGGGAGGGCAGCAGCTCCAGCAGGTGCAGCAGCACCGGCACCGCGATGTTGTAGGGGAGGTTGGCCACCAGCGCGGTGGGCGGCGGGCCGGGGAGCCCGGTCAGCCGCAGGGCGTCGGCAGCGACCACGGTCAGCCGGTCGGCGACGTCGGGCAGCCGGGCCACGACGGTGCGCGGGAGCTGGCCGGCGAGCCGTTCGTCGATCTCCACCGCGGTGACGTGGGCGCTGACCGGCAGCAAGCCCAGGGTCAGCGAGCCGAGCCCAGGCCCCACCTCGCAGACGACGTCGTCCCCGGTCAGCGCGGCGGTGCGCACGATCTTGCGGATCGTGTTGGCGTCGTGCAGGAAGTTCTGCCCGAGCGCCTTCGTCGGACGCAGGTCGAGCTGCTGGGCCAGCTCGCGGATCGCGGCCGGCCCCAGCAGCCCGTCGGCCTGCTCGGAGGGAGGAGTCAGCGGAGCCCGAGCTTGCTGGCGCAGGCCGGCCACGCGCCCCAGCCCTGCGCGGCCTGGACCCGCTCGCCGATGGCGATCTGCTGCTCGCGGCTGGCGTCGCTGGGTAGCCCGCTGCCGCCGTTGGCCTTCCAGGTGCCGAGGTTGAACTGCAGCCCGCCGTAGTAGCCGTTGCCGGTGTTGATGGCCCAGTTGCCGCCGGCCTCGCACTTGGCCAGGTCGTCCCAGACGCTGCCGCCGGCGACGGCTGGTGCGCCACCACCCGTGGCGGCCGGGGCAGGCGCGGGGGGCGCGGCCGGCTTCGGCTTGGTACCGACGGCGACCTGCTGGTCCACCGCGGGGCGGGTGACCGCGGTCCCGCTCTGCTCGCGGCCGGTCTCCACGCCGTCGGTGACGGTGACCCGGTAGGTGATGGTCTGCTCGCCCTCGACGCCCTTGGTGACGACGGTGCGGGTGCCCACGAGCGCCTCGGCGTCCGGGGTCTCGACGGTCTTGTAGTCGATCGGCTGCACCGCGGTCACGTCGCTGACCTGGACCCGGAAGACCTGCAGCACCATGGCGTCCAGCAGCGGCTGGGCCGGGAAGAGGCTGGTCCGGTCGGTCGGCGACAGCGCGATACCGCGCTCGGCCAGCAGGTCACCGGCGGTAGCGGCAGTGGTGGATACGACCTGCTGCTGGCCGTCCGCGATCAGCGTGACGTCCTTGGGGGTCTGCACCGACAGGTCCATGCCGTCCAGCGGCACGCGCTCGCTGCGGCTGGCCGAGAGCACCAGGTCGTCGGCCCGGTAGCCGAGCTCGTCCAGTGCGCCGTCGACCGACCGGGCGGTCGTGTAGACGTCGCTGCGGACGCCGTCCACGGTGAGCGCCAGCGGGCGTGCCCGGTTGAGGACGACGGTGTCGCCGTCGCCCACCGCCGCGTCCTTGGCGGGCAGGACGACGTCGTGCGAGGCCGGCTGCAGCCCCTCGTCCGAGAGCACCTCACCGACGGTGTCGGCGTAGGTGCTCACCTCCCGGGACTGGCCGTCGACGGTGAGCGTCACCGTCTTCTGGGCGAGGAAGTAGGCGAAGGAGCCGCCTACCAGCCCTACCAGCACGAGGGCGAACAGACTGAGCTTCAACGATCGGCGCACAACACATCCACAGGTCACAGGTCCGGGCAGGAGAACGTGGGCAGCACTCCACAGACCCCACCCGGAGGCGGCGGCCCGTCGTCGTGCGGCCCGACGTCGGTGGCCCAGGCAGCACCCGGGCCGAGCGCCGGGGCGTTCCCACCCCGGCTCGTCGGTCACGACACGATAACGAACGCGATAGCGAAGACAACCGTGCAACCGCAGTAAAGCGCTGAGTCGACACGTCTCTTCGGAGGCGCGCCGATGCACAGAGTGATGGTCGCCCGGCGAGTCGAACGTCCAGCGCCCGGATGATCAGTGGCGATCGCCACAGGATGAATTCCGCCGGAGGCGGGTATCGGGCCTCATCCCCCGCCCGCGGGCGACCCTCGGACGGTCAGCTGGCGAGGGCGTGGCTGGTGTAGGGAACCGGGCGCAGCCAGGTGAGCAGGAACACAGCGACCGCGAGGCCGGCCACCAGTGCGGAGAAGCCGCCGGCCACCAGGGCGACCGGCAGCAGCCCGGCGCCGTCGCCGGCGATCCGGTCACCGAGGCCGACCCCACCGACCAGGAGCAGGCTGCCCAGCGGCAGCAACGCCAGCACGCTGGCTCCGGCGACCGACAGGTGCGCCGTCCAGGTGCGCTGGGCTTCGTCGACCGGCACGTCCGCGCCCTCGGCCGGCAGCGGCCGCACCAGCACGCGGACCAGGGCGACCTCGGCCAGCACCCAGGCGAGCAGCGGGACCGCGAGCGCGGTGAGGATCACCGCACGCGCCAGGCGGTCGACCAGCAGGATCGAGGCGAGCACCTCCCCCGCCACCGCGGCGCGCATGGTCCACAGCAGCCACGCGGAGACCTGCTCTCCACGCCGGGGCCGCCGGGACGGCCGGGTGAGCGCCCAGCGCGGGCGCGGCCGGGTCGCCTCGGCGAGCAGCACGCCGAGCAGCAGACCGGTTGCCAGCGCGGGCACCCACAGGAAGACCGACGCTTCGGCGAACAGGACGACGCTGACCACCACGGCGCACAGCCCGAGCACCAGGCCGAGCCGGCGCATCCGGCGACCGTGCGCGGCCTGCCGGGTCAGGTAGCTGCTGCCCGCCGACGTCGGGGTGACGAACTCGACGGCGGCACCGGCCACCTGACGACGTCCGCCGGCCAGTGACCACGCCCGGGCGAGCAGCCCGGCCGGCACCATCAGGGCGATGAAGAGGACGACGGCGATCAGGCGACCCACTGGGTCATTGTCACCCTCCGGGTGACACCGCGGCCAAGTGCCGTCCCCCCGTCGCGCGGAGCCCCTCCGCGAGCCCTCCCCGGGGAGCCTCCGGCCCCCACGCCTCGGGCTCGCACGACCTACGGCCGTACCGCGGCCACGTGCCGTCCCCCCGTCGCGCGGAGCCCCTCCGCGAGCCCTCCCCGGGGAGCCTCCGGCCCCCACGCCTCGGCCCCGCACGACCTACGGCCGCACCGC
>JAICZD010000247.1 GCA_025933855.1 Modestobacter sp.
CCGCCCAGCGTCAGCGCGACGCCGCCCAGCAGCAGTCCGGGCGCCGCCGGATCGGGTGCGGAGTACGGCGCGAAGTGGTCGCCGTGCCCGCGGACCTCCAGGGCGAAGTCCCGGGCCGGGCCCGCGTAGCCGGCCATGCCCATGCCGAGCGGGTGCAGCGACAGGCCGAGCAGGTCCTCGATGCCCTGCTCCTCCAGCGGGGGGAGCCGCTCGGCCGCGGCCAGGACGACGTCGGCGGCGGCCAGCCGGTCGTCGTCCTCGGCCGCGGTGTCCAGGACGGCGGCCCCGCAGCTCCACACGCCCAGCAGCACCGCGGCGGTCTGCCAGTGCACCGGCAGCGCCACGGCCACGGTGCTGCCGGGGCCGACGTCGAACTCGTCCTGCAGCAGGTTCGCCGTCTTGGCCACCCAGTTCGCCAGGGTGGTGGCCGACAGCTCGACCCGCTCGTCGGTCGCGTCGTCGTAGGAGGTGATCAGCGGTGCGGCGGGCTCGCGGATGAGCACGCCGGCCAGCAGGTCGGCGGGCACGCTCCGCGGGTTCTCCGGCACCCGCCCAGCCTGCCAGGCCGGCACCCTGCCAGGCCGGCACCCTTCCAGGCCGTCACCCTTCCAGGGTCCCGCCCCGAGGTGGTGAGGTGCTGGAGCGGCCCTGCTGCAGGGTCCCGCGCCGAGCTCGCGAGGCGTGGGGGGCAGCAGGGTCCTCAATTGATGCAGCTGGTGTCCGCCGCCGTGCGGGCGTCCTCGCCGGTGGTGGTGGCCGCGGTCGCCGTCGCGCTCGCCGTCGTGGGAGCCGGCGCCGCCTTGGTGACCGCCTGCCCGACGCCGTTGAAGTCCGAGCCGAGGATCAGCTGCACGGTGCCGCCGCTGGCGTCGTCCACCTGCTTGGCGGTCGACCCGGGAACGGCGGCGACCAGTGCGGCGGCCAGCGCCTTGTCACCGGCGGCGTAGCGGACCTCGGTGGCGGTGTAGTTCATCGCGTCGGCGTTCGCCGTGCCGGTCACCGTGAAACCGGCCTGGGTGAGGGCCGTGCCGGCACTGCCGGCGAGACCGGGCGTGCCGGAGCCGTTGTAGACCTTCACCTTGACGTCCGCGGGGGCCACCGTGGCGGGCGCCGTCGTGGTCGGCGCGGGCGCCGGCGCCGGGGTGGCCTCCGTGCCGTCGGCGGACAGGTGCGCGAAGAAGTCGTGCAGCGTCTGCTGGTCCTTCAGCTTCAGGATGTACCGGCCCGCGTCGTCCTTGCCGTCGCCGGCATAGGGGATCGTCTGGAAGTCGATGCTGCCGGCGGTGACCGACTGCATCTGCGAGGCCAGGCCGAACAGGTCCAGCGACTTGTCCACGGTGATCGAGTCGGCTGCGGCCTCGACCAGCTTGCGCTGCTTGCCGGGGTTCAGCAGGACGTTGTCCGACAGCATCTTGCGGATCAGCCCGGCGATGAAGGTCTGCTGCCGGACGATCCGGTCGAAGTCACCGCGCGGCAGCCCGTGCCGCTGCCGGACGAAGGCCAGGGCCTGCTCGCCGCTGATGGTCTGGACGCCGGCCGGCAGGTTGACACCGGAGTACTTGTCCTTGGCGGGCTTGCACAGGTTGACCTCGACCCCGCCGACGACGCTGGAGAGGTTGAAGAACCCGAGCAGGTCGATCTCCGCGTAGTGGTTGATCTGCAGCCCGGTCAGCTGGGAGATCGTCTTGATCAGCAGCTGGGCGCCGGCGGACTGCCGCTCGGCCTCGCTGGCGTCCGAGCCGGCGTCCCGGCTGTACCCGTAGGCGTAGGCGGCGTTCAGCTTGTCCTGCCCGTAGCCGGGGATCTGCACGTAGGAGTCGCGCGGAAAGGACACGAAGGAGGCTTTCGAGCCGTCCGAGGGCACGTGGACCAGGATCATCGTGTCGGTGTTCAGGCCGGAGTCGTCGCCGGTGTGCAGCTCGGCGGCCTGCTCCTTGGTCAGCGTGCGCCGGCTGTCGTTGCCCACCAGGAGCAGGTTCATCGCCGCGCCGCTGCCCGACGTCCCGTCGTTGCCGGTGCTGGGGATGGCGTCGGTGCGGTTGACGTTGGCGTCGGCGACCCCGCCGAGGTACCAGCCCCAGCCGGCGGTGCTCAGCACGACCAGGGACAGCAGGCCGGCGATGATCCGCGCGCCGATCGCCAGGCGCGCCGTCCCCGGCCGCGGAGCGGCAGTGGACCCGGCGCCGCCGCGGGCGGGCAGGGTGGCCCGGCCGGCCCGCGGATCCAGGCGCGGCGGCAGGGGGCGGGAGCCGCGGTCGTCGGTGTCGCTCACAGAATTCCTCACGTCGGGCGGGCCGGCTCGGCTGGGCCTGGCGGAGCCCGGGGCCCCGCGGCGGAGTCGTCAGCGACCATACGTCTCGGAGTTGCGCAAGAGGGGCCACCACGCACGCTCTGGAACACTGCATGCACCACCAGTCCGCCCCGTCACTCGAAGGACCCCCTCCCCATGCGCATCCTGGTCACCGGCGGAGCCGGCTTCATCGGCTCCCACTACGTGCGGACCCTGCTCTCGGGTGGCTATCCGGGCTTCGAGGACGCCGAGGTCACCGTGTTCGACAAGCTCACCTACGCCGGCAACCTGGCCAACCTCGCCCCGGTGGCCGACAACCCGCGCTACCGGTTCGTGCAGGGCGACATCTGTGTACCGGCCGACCTCGACGCCGCGCTGCCCGGCCACGACGTCGTCGTGCACTTCGCCGCGGAGTCCCACGTCGACCGGTCGATCACCGGCGCGGCGGGTTTCGTGCTGACCAACGTGCTGGGCGCCCAGCAGGTGTTCGAGTCCGCGCTGCGGGCCGAGGTCGGCCGGGTCGTGCACGTGTCCACCGACGAGGTCTACGGCTCGATCGACGAGGGCTCGTGGACCGAGGACCACATCCTCGAGCCCAACTCGCCGTACTCGGCCTCCAAGGCCGGCAGCGACCTGCTCGCCCGGGCCTACGCCAAGACCTACGGGCTGAACATCTCCATCACCCGGTGCAGCAACAACTACGGGCCCTACCACTTCCCGGAGAAGGTCATCCCGCTGTTCGTCACCAACCTGCTCGACGGGGAGAAGGTGCCGCTGTACGGCGAGGGCGCCAACGTCCGCGACTGGTTGTTCGTCGACGACCACTGCCGCGGCATCCAGCTGGTGGTGGAGAAGGGCCGGCCCGGGGAGTACTACAACATCGGCGGCGGCCGCGAGCTGTCCAACCGCGAGCTCACCGAGAAGCTGCTGGAGGCCACCGGCCGCGACTGGGGCTACGTCGAGCCGATCGTCGACCCCCGGGGCGGCGGCCACGACCTGCGGTACTCCGTGGACTACTCCAAGACCGCCGAGCTGGGCTACGCCCCGCGGATGACCTTCGAGGACGGCCTGGCCCTGACCGTGCAGTGGTACCGGGACAACCGGGCATGGTGGGAGCCGCTCAAGGCCGCCGCGGCCACGGCCCTCTCGTGAGCACCGCCTGGCTGGTCACCGGCGCGCGCGGTCAGCTCGGTACCGACCTGCTCGAGGTCCTCGCCGGGCGGCCGGAGGACACCGTTACCGGCCTCGGACGCGCCGAGCTGGACCTGACCGACGAGGACGCCGTCCGCGGCGCCGTCCGGAACTGGCTGGCCGGCGTGGGCGACGGCGTCCGGGCCGTGCTGCTGAACGCGGCCGCCTACACCGCGGTGGACGCCGCGGAGACCGACGAGGACACCGCCCAGGTGGTCAACGGGTCCGCGCCGGGGTGGCTGGCCGAGGAGCTGGCCGGGCACCGGGGAGGTACCGCCAGGCTGGTGCACGTCTCCACCGACTACGTCTTCGACGGCTCCGCCACCGAGCCGTACCCGGTGGACGCGCCGGTCGCCCCCCGGTCGGCCTACGGCCGGACGAAGGCGGCGGGTGAGCGGGCGGTGGCCGCCGCCGGCGGGGACGCCACGGTCGTGCGCACCGCCTGGGTCTACGGCCGCTCCGGCGGCAACTTCGTCCGCACCATGACCAGGCTGGAGGCCCAGCACGAGACCGTCACGGTGGTCGACGACCAGGTGGGGTCGCCGACCTGGTCCGCCGACCTGGCGGCCGGGCTGGTCGAGCTGGGGGCGCGGGACGGCGCGGTCCCCCCGGTGCTGCACTACACGAACGCCGGCCAGGTGAGCTGGTGCGGCCTGGCCCGGGCCGTGTTCGAGGAGCTCGGTGCGGATCCGGGGCGGGTGCTGCCCACCACCACCGACGCGTATCCGCGCCCGGCACCGCGACCGGGGTTCTCCGTGCTCGACGGCAGCGCCTGGGTGGCGGCCGGTCTGACGCCGCCGCGCCCCTGGCGTGCCGCCCTCGCGGTCGCGATGGAGCAGGGCTTCCGCTCCTGAGCTGAGCCGGCCCGAAACGGGCCCGTACCGGACGTGGCGAAGGAAACTCGCCGCGGTTCGGAGTGTTTGCGTGCTCG
>JAICZD010000294.1 GCA_025933855.1 Modestobacter sp.
GTCCGGTACCGCCCGGTCGTGGACCCCGACGACCCGGACGCCGACCCCGATCGCGACCAGGTCAGCGCGATCGTCGACGCCGTCGGGGAGCTGGTCGCCGAAGGGCCGGGCGACGTCCTGGTGTTCCTGGCCGGTGAGCGGGAGATCCGGGACACCGCCGACGCCCTGCAGGGTGTCGCGGTCGAGCGGTCCGGTGCGGCCATCGAGGTGCTGCCGCTCTACTCCCGGCTGTCCGCCGCCGACCAGCACCGGGTCTTCCAGCCGCACTCCGGCCGGCGCGTCGTGCTGGCCACGAACGTGGCGGAGACCTCGCTGACCGTGCCGGGAATCCGTTACGTCGTCGACCCTGGCACCGCGCGGATCTCCCGGTACAGCCATCGGACCAAGGTCCAGCGGCTGCCGATCGAGCCGGTCAGCCAGGCCTCGGCGCGCCAGCGGGCCGGCCGCTGCGGCCGCACCAGCGACGGCATCGCCATCCGGCTCTACACGCAGGCCGACTACGAGTCCCGGCCCGAGTACACCGATCCGGAGATCCTGCGCACCAACCTGGCCTCGGTGCTGCTGCAGATGGCCGCCCTCGGGCTGGGGGACGTCGCCGACTTCCCGTTCATCGACCCACCCGACCGCCGGGCGGTCGCCGACGGTGTTGCGCTGCTGGAGGAGCTCGGCGCGCTCGCGCCGTCCGGACCCGAGGACGGCGGCCGTCCCGGCGCCGTGCTCACCGAGGTGGGCCGGACGCTGGCCGCACTGCCGCTGGACCCCCGGATGGCGCGGATGGTGGTGGAGGCCGACCGCCGCGGCGTGCTCGAGGAGGTGCTGGTCATCGCCGCCGGCCTGACCATCCAGGACCCGCGGGAGCGCCCGGCCGAGCACCAGCAGGCCGCCGACGAGATGCACGCCCGGTTCGCCGACGAGAACTCCGACTTCCTGACCCTGCTCAACCTCTGGCGGTACCTGGCCGAGCAGCAGGAGGCGTTGAGCGGCAACCAGTTCCGGCGCACGGTCAAGCGCGAGTTCCTGCACTACCTGCGCATCCGGGAGTGGCAGGACCTGCACGGCCAGCTGCGCAGCACCGCCCGCCGGCTGGGCATGGCGGTCGGCGAGCCGGCCGAGTCCCCGGACGAGCGCGCCGTGACGGCGGCGCTGCTGGCCGGCCTGCTCTCGCACGTCGGCATGCAGGTCGAACCGGCGAAGGGCCAAAGTCGCGACAATGGCCCTCGCCGGCCGGGCCGGGAGTACCTGGGGACCCGCAACACCCGGTTCGTGCTGGCTCCCGGGACCAAGCTGGCGAAGAAGCCGCCGCGCTGGGTGGTGGCCGCCGAGCTGGTGGAGACCAGCCGGCTGTTCGCCCGCACGGTCGCCCGGATCGACCCCGAGGAGGTCGAGCGGCTGGCCGCGCACCTGGTCAAGCGGCAGTACTCCGAGCCCCGCTGGGATGCCAAGCGCGGCTCGGTGGTGGCCACCGAGCGGGTCACCCTCTACGGGTTGCCGTTGGTGGTCGGCCGACGCGTCCAGTACGGCTCCATCGACCCCGTCGTCTCCCGGGAGCTGTTCATCCGGCACGCGCTGGTGCAGGGCGAGTGGACGACGCACCACCGGTTCGCCGCCGACAACGCCCGCGCGCTGCAGCAGGTGGCCGAGCTGGAGGAACGGGCGCGCCGCCGCGACATCCGGGTGGACGACGAGACGGTCTTCGAGCTCTACGACGAGCGGATCCCCGCCGACGTGGTCTCGATCCGGCACTTCGACGCCTGGTGGAAGAAGGCCCGCCGCCAGACGCCGGACCTGCTCACCTTCACACCGGAGATGCTCACCAACGCGGCGGCGGCCGGGCAGGTGCAGGCCGCGGACTACCCGGACGAGGTGCAGCTGACGCAGGGGCTGACCCTCCCGGTCTCCTATGCCTTCGCCCCGGGGGCGGCCGAGGACGGCGTCACGGTGGACGTGCCGCTGGGGGTGCTGGACACCGTGGCCGAGCGCACCTCGGGGGAGTCGCTGGCCTTCACCGTGCCCGGGTTGCGCGGCGAGCTGGTCACCGAGCTGCTGCGGAGCCTGGCCAAGCCGCTGCGCCGCGGCCTCGTGCCCATCCCCGACCGGGTGCGCGAGGTGCTGCCGCACATCGACGTCACCGAGCCGTTGCTGCCGGCCCTGGAGCGGGAGCTGCGCCGGGCCACCGGGGTGTCCATCCCGCCGGACGCCTGGCACCCCGAGCAGGTGCCCGGCCACCTGCGCGCCACCTTCCGGGTGCTCGACGACCACCGGCAGCCGCTGGCCAGCGGCAAGGACCTCGCGGCGCTGCGGACCCAGGTCGCTCCGCACAGCCGCGCCGGCCTGGCCAAGGCGGCGGCGGATGTAGAGCGCACCGGGCTCACCTCCTGGTCGATCGGAACGCTGCCGCACACGGTGCAGGTGCAGCGCGGCGGGCACGCGGTGACCGCCTATCCGGCGCTGGTGGACGAGGGGCGGACGGCCGGCGTCCGGGTGGTGGCCACCGAGGCCGAGGCCGTGCGGCTGACCTGGCGCGGCGCCCGCCGGCTGCTGGTGCTGGCCGCGGGCTCGCCGGCCAAGCAGGTGGTCAAGGGGCTCTCCCCGCGCTCGCGGCTGGCGATGCAGTTCAACCCGGACGGCGAGATCCCCGACCTGGTCGCCGACTGCGTCGACGCCGCCGCCGACGAGCTCATCGCCGCCGCCGGCGGGCCGCCCCGGGACGCGGCGGCGTTCAGCGCGCTGGTGCAGACGGCGA
>JAICZD010000075.1 GCA_025933855.1 Modestobacter sp.
GCAGCGCGACCTGGGTGAGCAGCCCGGCGGATGCCCCTCGGTGGATCGTCAGCACGGCGCCTCCGTGTCGATAGGTACGTCTCCCATGACACGGAACGCGCGACGATGCGGTTCACCCCACGCGTCGAGCAGGTCCGCTCCGTGGCACGGGACGCCCGCTCATCCTGGCCGGGCGAGCAGGTCGGCGGTCGGATCTCCGTCGCGGTCCCGTGGCCACCGACACCGGCGCGGCTCGGCTGCCGGTACGACCTCAGCGGTCCGCCGACGTCCGTACCGGATGACGGCGGGCATTCCCAACCAGCGGTGCCCGGAGCATCCTGGGCCGATGGTGGACACCACCACGCGCAAGAGCATGGCCATCCCGCTGACGGCCTTCGCCGCCGGGGCCGTGGTCGCCCTCCTGGTCGGGGTGTTCGGGCGGCTGCACGACCCCACGCTGTCCGGCACCACCACCCTCGGCTACCCGACCGTCCTGGCCATGAAGACCGTGGTCGCCACGGCGATCGGGGTGCTCGTCGTGGTCCAGGTGGTCACGGCGCTCTGGATCTACGGCAAGCTCGGGATCCGGGCGCCGGCCTGGCTGGGGACGGCGCACCGCACCACCGGGGCCACCGCCCTGCTGCTGACCTTGTTCGTCGCCTACCACTGCCTGTGGTCGCTCGGCCTGGAGGTCGGGTCGCTGCCGGACGGCGAGAAGGTGAGCACCCGGACACTGGTGCACGGCCTCCTCGGCTGCACCGTCCTCGGCGCCATGGTGGTGAAGCTCGTCGCCGTCCGGTCGCGGCGCGCGCCCGGGTGGTTCCTGCCGGTGGCCGGTGGGCTGCTCTTCTCCCTGCTGGTCCTGGCCATCCTCACCTCCGCCGCCTGGTACATCGGGGCGAAGGGCTGGCCGGGCGCGCCGGGGTAGCCGCGGCGGCCGATCACCCGACCGGCTGCTCCGGCGCCGCTGCTGCGTCCGCCACGTCATAGCCGATCAGGACGTCGTCGCCGGCCAGGAACACCGACCGGTTGACCAGCCGGATGCCGTCGGCGACGCGGTCCACGCCGAGCGGCCCCACCGCATCGACGCCCGCGCCGATGATCGTCGGGGCCAGCGACACGACGACCCGGTCGACCGCGCCCGCGCGCAGCAGGGACGTGATGACGCGTCCGCCGCCCTCGACGAGGAGCGAGCACACCCCGAGGGACCGCAGCAGGGTCAGCACCTCCTCCATCCGCAGCCCTCCGGGCCCGGGGGCGACGTCCCGGACGGTGGCGCCCGCCGCAGCCAGCGCCCGGCGGCGCGACCGATCGGCATCGGGCCGGCACAGGATGACGGTGGCGGCGTCGTCGGACAGCACCCTCGCGGTCAGCGGCGTGCGCAACGTCGAGTCCAGGACCACGCGCGCCGGCGATGCCGCCGGGACCATCCGCACGGTGAGCTGCGGATCGTCCTGCAGCAGCGTGTTGGCCCCGACCAGCACCGCATCGCAGCCGGCACGCATCGCGTGCGACACCTGCCGCTCCGGCTCCCCGCTGATCCACTTCGCGTCGCCGGAGCGGGTGGCGATCCGACCGTCCAGCGTCTGGGCGTACTTCAGGACGACGTGGGGCCGGTCCGCGCGCGGCTGCCTCGAGCCGAGGAGGGCCCCCACGTCGACCGGCGCGGCGGGGAGCTCGTCGAGCCCCGGCCCGGCCGACCGGAGGTGACCGAGCCGCGCCTGCTTGGTCGCCAGGTAGCTCCGGTTGTGCCGGTTCGCGGCGGTGCCCAGCGGCTGCAGCGACTCGACCGCCACGCCGGACCGCCCGAGGCCGGCGGCCTTGCCCGGGTTGTTCGACAGCAACCGCACCGACCGGACCCCCAGCGAATGCAGGATCTCGGCCGCGTCGTCGTAGTTCCGCAGATCGGCGTCGAGGCCCAGCCGCAGGTTGGCGTCGACGGTGTCGGCTCCGGCGTCCTGCTCCACGTACGCCCGCAGCTTGTTCACCAACCCGATCCCCCGGCCTTCGTGCCCGCTGACGTACAGCACCACGCCCCGGCCCTCGGCGGCCACCGTGCGCAGTGCCGACCGCAGCTGGACGCCGCAGTCGCAGCGGAGCGACCCCAGGGCGTCCCCGGTCAGGCACTCGGAGTGCACGCGGGTCAGCAGCGACTGCCCGTCGCCGATCTCGCCGAAGACCAGCGCGAGGTGCACGTGCCCGGCGGAGCTCTCGAAGGCGCGTGCCCGGAACTCCCCGTACGGCGTCGGGATCGGCGCCGACGCCGCTTCCCGCGGCCTCGACCGGCTCCCCGTCGGCGGTGCAGCGCTCATCCGCCCGCTCCTCGCTCGCGCATCAACCGGGATTCCCGACGCTACCGTCGCGCCGGGTCACGAAACAGACGAAAGGTCCTGCAGTCGGCACGTGCGGGCCCGTCCGAGCGCCGAGCTGCCGCCGGGGCCCGGCGGCCGTTCCCGGGGTCGCCGTCGAGTGCGGCGGCGTACCGGGCGGTGGCCGGCCGGGAACCGGGTGTCTTTCCCGTCGCGCTGCGCTATCAATGGCTCCGTGTACGAGACGGGGACGTCGCTGCAGGTCCGTGCCTTCCACGTCATGCCCGGGCTGCCACCCCCGGAGGGCGAGCGGCACTCGCACGACTACCGGCTCGACGTCGTCGTCCGCCGGGACGACCTCGACGAGCGGGGGATGGTGGTGGACCTCGACCTGCTGGACCGGGCCCTGCGGGACGCCGCCGCACAGGTCGACGGCGGTGATCTGGAGACGATCCGGCCGGCCGACGCCGCGGCCGTGACCGTCGAGGTGTTCGCCCGGTGGCTGCACGGTCAGCTGGCGGCCGCGCTCGGCCGGCTGCCCGGTGCGACGCTGGCGGTGCGGATCTGGGAGTCGCCGGTCGCTTTCGGCGGCTACACGTCGACGCTGTGAGCCCGGTCCGGCGACGGTTGGCCCGGGCCGTGGTCGGTCCGCTGCCGGTCCCGCTCGCCGACGCGCTCCGCCGCCTCCTCGCACCGGGCCCCGGGGCGTCGGTGCCGGCCAGGATCCGTCGGGGAGTGCTGCGGCGGCTGTACCGCGGCGGGATTCCCCGCGGGGTCGCCCGGTTCCGGCTGGTCGACAACCCGGAGCTGGAGTTCCTCGCCGTCGACTCGCAGGTGCTCGAGCAGCTGTACTGGTCCGGCGAGCAGGGCTGGGAGCCGGAGCTGCTGCCCTGGTGGCGCGCCACCTGCCGGAGGTCGACGTCGGTGCTGGAGCTGGGAACCAACATCGGGTACTTCGCGGTGCAGGGCGCCCGGGCCGCGCCCGGTGCCCGCTACGTCGCGGTGGAGCCGCACCCGGTCTCCGCCGAGATCTGCCGGACCCACCTGGCGCTCAACTCGGTGACCTCGGTCGAGGTCCGCGAGGCCGCGGCGGTCGCGGACCCGGCGGTCTCGACGGTGCCCCTGCTCGTTCCGGCCGACCAGGCGGCCACCCCCACGGTCGCCTTCCTGTCCGCGGACACGGAGCTTCCCGCGGACATGGCCCGGGACGTCGTGGCCGTCCTGGACGTGCCGGCCGTCGACGTGCGGCAGCTGCTCGACGGCGTGGACCTCATCAAGATGGACGTCGAGGGGCAGGAGCACGTCCTGCTCGCCGCCATGCGCGACCACCTCCGGGAGCACCGACCGGCGCTGTTCGTCGAGGTGCTGCCCGGGACGGCGCAGCTGCGCGCGCTGCTGGCCGAGCTGTGCGCGACCGGCGGCTACCGGTGCTTCGCGATGAGCCGGCAGGGGCTCGTCGAGCTCGGGCCGGAACGGCTGGCGACCGCCCGGCTGATGGACGAGTTCGGCTGCCAGGACGTGCTGCTCTCCGCCACCGGCCCGCCGCCGCGGTGAGGCGTCCGTCAGACGATGCGCACGTGGACGGCCACGTCCTGCGCCGCGGTGTGGGTCACCGCGGTGACGAACTCCACGGCCATCTCGTCGATGTCCTCGACACTGTCGGCCTGAGTGGTACCGACACCGTCGACATCGATGATCCAGTGGTCCCCCTCGCAGATCGCGGTCGCGGTGTAGTCGGCCATCCGTCCTCCCAGGTCAGGTCATCGACAGGATCTCGCCGGTGCCGGGTCGTTCCCGGGCCCCGAGCACGGGGATCGGTGCACCCGGCATCCTCACCCCTGCCCCGAACGCTCCACCGGGCCGCAGGCGATGCGGCCGCCTGCGTCGCCGGTGCTCCGGGTCACCTCGTCCGGTCCGCCGGGGGCGTACCGCTCGGGGATGTTCGCGTAGTCGTCCCGGCCGGCGTGCACCATGACCGCGCTGCCGTCGGCGTCCGTGAGGTCGGCGACGGTCAGCGCTTGGGTCACGACTGTCAGTGATCCGGTGCCCGACCCGGTGACGTACAGGGTCGGCAGGTCGCCCATGTGCTCACCGTGATCGGCATCCCCTGCACCGAGATGACCTCCTGCCGAGAGGAAGTCCCCCGTCATCGACGGATCGGACGGGCTTGCGCTGTCCGGCTCGCACCGGCCGATGGCGTGCACGTGGAACCCGTGGAAGCCGGGCGCGAGGCCGGTGACGTCTGCGGACACCTGCATCCCGCCCTCCACCTCCGCGAAGGTCACCGTCCCGACCTCCGTGCCCCCCGGGTCGAGCAGGGTCGCCGTGAGTTCCTCGGTACCGGCGCCGCTCTGCTCGGCGCCTGCCGCGGTGGCCTCGCCGGTACTCCCGTCCGGCTCGTTCCCGGCACCTCCGCAGCCCACGACGAGCGTCAGGACGGCCACGGACAGCAGCGAGGTGGGAACCAGACGAGGCATGAGGTCCTCCTGACGGTCGGTTCCCGGCCACTCGGCGCGAAACGGTGCCGGAGCGGCCGGTGGAGAGATCCGCGGGCCGGGGCCCTGTCGACGATCCTCCCCCAGCGTGCGCGGTGCCGCAGTGCTGCCCCCGCGCACCCGGTGGGTCGACCCGAACGGCCGGATCGGGCGCCTGCGGCCGTTCCTCATCGAGTGGGCCGGAACGACGGGCGATGCCTGCCCCGTTCATCCCGCATCGCCGCGGCGATGCTTCCTGGCCGTGCCGGCGAGAGACCGTCCGGTCATGACGAAGCGACGGGGCGATCGGCCCTTCGCCAGAGCCCGGCAGGAACAGGAGTCACCGGCAGGACCACACCTGGTTCAGGCGGACTGGTGCACGTGCTGCGTCACCTGCCGGATCAATTCGGCCGAGTGCTCGTTGGTTCTTGCGTTCTGGTACAGCTCCTGCACCGCAACTTCGGACGTGTACTTCAGCAGCAGCGCGTCGACGGCAGCGTGCAACGTGCTGTCGTCGAAATCGAAGAACTGCTGGAGGAAGTCCTGCTTCTCCTTGTCCAGACTCCGGAAGTTGGCGGACAGGTGCGCTCGGACCAGCTCCGGATCCGTGACCGGGACCAGACGTGATCGCTCCAGCGAGGGATCGAAGTGCACGACCAGGAAGAGCTCTATCGCCGTCACGTGCTCGATGGGGACCCGGAACAGCTCGGCCACCTCGGTGGAGAGCAGCACGATCTTCTCGTCCCTGCTGCCCAGCTCCTCCCCCGGTGTCGTGGCCACGATGTCGCGGAACGTCTCGGCATCGATCTGCGGGTAGAACGAATCGGTGGTCTTCTCGATCCAGTCCACCAGCCCGGGATAGGTCACCAGGGCGCCGATGCGCAATCCCGCCTTGTTCGGGAATCCGCATCCCTCCAGACGTGTCCCCCCATCCCGCAGGAACACCGTGTCGTTGCTGACGAAGCGCGCGCCGGGCCGGGCGAGCAGGTTGACGAGCGTGCTGGTCTTACCGGCGAACTTGCCTCCGAGGATGCAGATCCCGGTCTCGTTCCAGATGCACGTGGCCGAGTGGAACGGTAGCCAGCCCTTCTCCATGAAGAGCAGCTTCATCATGTTGCGAAGGGAACGCTTGACGGTCTTCTGCCGGTCCTTGAGCGTGCCCGAAGACGAGACCAGCACGCGCCTACCCGGCTGAGAGAGGACGAAGCAGTTCTCCTCCACCTTGCCCTTCGCCTCGTCGACCTCGCGGCTGTAGATGATGCGGTGCTGCGCGTCGACTGCGCACTCGGTCTCGAATGCCGACCGAGGTCCTCCCTGCGAGGTCGCCCACTCCCGCAGGCGCCCGAAGACGGCAGGATCCCGGCTGCTGTACACAGCGGCATCGGTCGGCTCGTTCGTCGTCACGGTGAAGTAGCCACCGAAGAACATGCTGAACCACTTCAGCAGGTCCGCGTCCTCGCTGAACAGCCCGAGAGAGCTGCCCTGGTACTCGAAACAGCCGTAGGTCCCGGCGTCCGCGACGTCGGCGAACATCTGCTGCAGGTCGCGTGCGGTGATGGGCTCCATCGAGGCGGTGTCCTCTGGCGTAGGCCTCCGGTACGAGGCGCCACTCGGGGGTGTCATGCGGTCGCGTCCGCGCCGGCACGAGACCGGGACGCAGGCGGCGGTCGTCCCCGCAACTGTCGACCATTGCGGCAAGAGTTCGTTCCGGGGACCGCTCGCGACCGGTGCGGAGTCGTCCCCGACAACGCGGCATGGTGCTCCGGTCCTGCAGGGCACGCAAGACCTCGGTGGACGTCTCCGGTCGACGAGTGCGACGAGGACGACGAGGACGACGGCCGGGCTATCCGCTCCCCGCCTCGCGCGCCCGCCGGATCAGATCGGACACGGCGGGAGCGGCTGCCCGAGCGCCGGCGCCCAGGAAGGCCGTCTGGACGACCTCGTTCAGACGCAGCCGCGACATCATGTCGTTCCCCATCACCTGTTGCTCGGCCGCACCCGGAGCGAAGACGACCGTGCGCACCCCCGTCGCCTCCAGCGCGGCGACCTCACGCCGGAGCAGGCGGGCCGAGTGCCGGCGGGATGCGGCGTAGACATCGGGCCGCAATCCGGCGGGACCGCTCATCGGCGAGACGATCACCACGAGGTCCACGCCCCGGTTGCGCAGGATCGCGGCATTGGTGGGCGAGTGCACGCCTCCGTCGACGTAGGCATGCCCACCGATGTCCACCGGGGCGAAGTAACCAGGCACCGCGCAGGACGCCGCGACGGCCAGGTGGATCGGCGCCGCCGGCGCGCCGGGACGACCGAAGACGACGCGACGCCCGTCGCGGCGGCGCACGGCGCAGATCCACAGAGCGGGTTCCGGCCAGTCCGGCTTCGCCAGTTCGCGCAGCGCGCCGAGTTGCTCGACGATGTCGTGCCGCCCCGGGGCCACCAGGGCCATGCCGGCGGCCACCGGGCGGAACAGCCAGGGGCGGGTCAGGGCCCGCTGGAGCATGTGCCGTCCGGGCGGGCGCAGCGGGCGGCGCAACAGGTCCAGCGGACGGAAGGGCGCCAGCTCCGGGACGGGCGTGCCGGCCATCTGGCGCAGCACGTCCTCGTCCCCGGACAGCGGGGCCTTCACCGTCCAGGCCGCGAGATCCTCCGCCGAGACACCGAACCGCAGCAGCGTGCCGGTGATCGAACCGGCCGAGGTGCCGACGATCATGTCGACCCGGCGGGCATCGAAGCCGAAGTCGTGCTGCAGCACCGCGAGCACGCCCGAGTGGTACGCCTGACCGACGACACCCCCGGCACCCAGCACCAAGCCGACCCTGGTCATGACGCGAGTCTGCTCCGTCGGCCGGCCCCGGTGCCCGGCGTCGGCCGGACATGGCGGAGGCCTCACCGCCGCATCGCCCGGCCGTCCGGTGGCCGTGGAGAGACCCGCGCGAGCCGATCGGCCTCCCTCGCGGGAGGGAGGACCAGCCGCCGCGGATCACCCGGAGGCACGTGCGGTCGGCCCCCTCCGAGGCTCGTGGGCGCCCGGGGCGCGGCGGCACGCTCGAGCCCTCGTTACTACGTCAGCGAGAAGGAGATGCCACCGTGACCACGACCACAGACATCCGGGCAACCCCGTCCCCGTCCCCGTCCCCGGAGCGGAACCTGCCGCAGTACCGGCTCCGCGGGGTCCTGGGGGTCTGGGCTGCGGCAACCGTTCCGATGAGCGTCCTCGGCTGGATCGTCGCGCCCTGGCTCGGGGACCGGATCGGCGCCCGGGACCCGTTCATCGAATCGCTGCTGATCTGCTTCACCGTCGGGCTGCTCTGGATGCTGGCCCTGGTGGTGGTCCTCGTGCGGCGGGAGCAGGGCTCCTGCGCCTGGGCCACGATGCGCGCCGCCCTGTGGCTCGGGGCGCCGCGGAACCCGAGGAGCGGACGGACGGGTGGCCGGGTCTGGTGGTGGGTGCTGGCGTTCACGGCTCTCTCCGCGGCCGTGAACCTGCTGCCCATCGACCCGCTCGGCCCGCTGCCGCGGGACTTCCCCCACGCGATCCTCACCGACCGGGTCGAGCACTACTTCGCGGGCAACTGGGGCGGCTTCGCGCTCCTGGTGGTCAACGCGCTGCTGGCCCCGGTGGTCGAGGAGCTGCTCTTCCGGGGTCTGCTGCTGCCCCGCATGCGGGCGGTCTTCGGACGGGGTGACTTCCTCGCCAACGGCATCCTGTTCACGCTCTACCACCTGCACCAGCCGTGGAGCATGCCGGTGACCCTGATCGACGGGGTGGTGAACCAGGCCTACGCCACCCGCCGCTTCCGGAGCACCTGGATGGGGCTCATCACGCACACCGCCCCCAGCGTCCTGACCATCGCCGTCGTCCTGCACCTCGTGCTGTCCGCACGGAACGGGTGACGGTGGGATCCAGCAGGCGAGGAGCGCCGCCACGCTGCCGACCGCCGTTCCGACCACGAGCTGCGGTGACGGCAGAGCTGAGCCCGCCGCCGGATCCCCGTGGCTGGCATCGTTGGCACCGTGCGGATCGGCCGGCCCTCGGCGACGGACCTCGCCGTGACGGTGGCGGTCACCATCCTGCAGGCGGTGGCGCCCCGGGCGGGCGGCTCGGTCGATCCGGTGCCGGTGTGGCGCGGGGTGCTGGACCTCCTGCTGGTCCTCGGCCAGGGCGGCGGGCTGCTGTGGCGGCGGAGGAGCCCGGAGCCGGCGACGCTGCTCGTGGTCGCGGGCTACCTGGGTCAGGCCGCCCTGATGGGTGCGGTGGCGCCCTTCGCGCCGTGGCTGGCCCTGTTCGGCCTGACGGCCGCCGGCGGCGGCCGCCGCGCGACCGCCGTCCTGGCCGGTGCCACGGCGGGCGTCGCCGCGGCGCTGGCCATCGGCGCGGTCGGCCATCCTGCCTCCGCCACCGGCCTTCCGCTGCTGGTCGTCCTCACCGGTGCGGTCCTCCTGGGCGGCGCGCTGCGCCATGCCCGCGCCGCCCGTGCCCAGGCACTTCGGGATCAGCAGACCACCGAGGAACGGCTGCGGATCGCCCGCGACCTGCACGACCTCGTCGGCCACGGGCTGAGCACGATCGCCGTCCAGTCCAGCACCGCGCGGCTCGCGCTCGACGCGGGGCAACCGGAGACCGCCCGGACGGCGCTCGCCGCGGTGGAGTCCAGCAGCCGGGCGGCCCTGCAGGAGATGCGCCAGCTGCTGTCCGTCCTGCGCGGCGGGTCCGGGTCCTCGGGGCCCGCTCCGGGCCTGCCCGACATCCCGGAGCTCGTCGAACGGGTCAGGGTGGCCGGCGTCCCCGTCGGGCTCCACCTGCCGGACGACGACGCCGGCGGGGCCGTCGTGCCGGAGGCCGTGCAGCTCGCCGCGTACCGGATCGTCCAGGAGTCGCTGACCAACGTGCTCAAGCACTCCCCCGGCAGCCGGGCCGACGTCCGCTTGGCGAGGACCGGGGAGACCCTGACGGTCGAGGTCGCGGATGCGGACGGCCGCCCGGCCGCGTCGGCCGGGCCGCCCGGCACGGGACTGACCGGCCTGCGGGAACGGGTGGATGCGCTGGGCGGAACCCTGCGCACCGGCCCCCGGGCGGACGGGACCGGCTGGTCGGTCACCGCCCAGCTGCCGCTGGGCGGCGGGGATGCCGGGAGGATGCCGTGACGCTGAGAGTGGGGATCGCCGACGACCAGGCGCTGCTGCGCGACGGCCTGCGGGTCCAGCTGAGCCTGCAGCCGGACATCGAGGTGGTCGGTTCCGCGGAGAACGGCCAGCAGGCGGTCGCCCTGGCCCGGCGGCTGCTGCCGGACGTGCTGGTCATGGACGTGCGGATGCCGGTGCTCGACGGCATCGAGGCGACCCGGCTCATCCGGGCCGACCCCGCCTGCGCCGACGTCCACGTCCTCGTCCTGACCACCTTCGACCTCGACGAGCACGTCTACGCGGCGCTGACCGCCGGCGCCGCCGGATTCCTCCTCAAGGACGCCACCCCGGAGGAGATCGTCCAGGCCGTCCGGGTGGTGGCCGCCGGTGAGGCCCTGCTGGCGCCGGCGGTCACGACCCGGCTGGTGCGGGAGCTGGTGAGCCGGCCGGGCGCCGGCCGGCCGCGGAACGGCCTGATCCAGCCGCTCACCGACCGGGAACGGGAGGTGCTGACCCTGGTCGGCGCCGGCCTGTCCAACGCCGAGATCGCCGATCGGCTCGTCGTCAGCCCGCTGACCGCGAAGACCCACATCAGCCGGATCCTCACCAAGCTGGGCCTGCGGGACCGCGCCCAGCTGGTCGTCGTCGCCTACGAGTCCGGTCTCATCGTGCCCGGCGGCTGACCCCCACCTACTCCTCCGGGAGTACGGCCACCTCCTGCCGGCGTACGCCCAGGTGCGTCCGCGCGGCCGACGTCCGCCGGCCGCGTTCTCCCTAGCGTCGACGACGAGCCGCCCGCGGGGCGGACGAGGACGACGCAGGAGGACGCCATGTCCCTCATCGAGGTGCACGACCTCACCAAGCGGTACGGCGGTGTCACCGCCGTCGACTCGCTGTCCTTCCGGCTGGCGCCGGGACGGGTCACCGGGTTCCTGGGCGCCAACGGCGCCGGCAAGTCGACCACCATCCGGATGCTCCTGGGGCTGACCTCGCCCACCGCCGGAACGGCGACCATCGACGGCCGGCCGTACGCGCAGCTGCCCGATCCGCTGCGCAGCGTCGGCGCGCTGGTCGACCCGGCCGCCTTCCACCCCGGCCGCACCGGCCGGGACGCGCTGCGGGTGATCGCCCGTCCCGGGCGGATCCCCGACCGCCGGGTCGACGAGGTGCTGGAGCTGGTCGACCTGTCCGCCGACGGACGGCGGCGGGTCACGGGGTACTCCCTGGGCATGCGCCAACGGCTGGCGCTCGCCGCCAGCCTGCTCGGCGATCCCGGCACCCTCATCCTGGACGAACCCGCCAACGGCCTGGACCCGCTCGGCGTGCACTGGCTGCGGAGCCTGCTCCGCTCGCTGGCCGCCGAGGGACGCACCGTCTTGGTGTCCAGCCACCTGCTGGCCGAACTGGCCCAGACCGTCGACGACGTGGTGATCATCGACCGCGGCCGGCTGGTCCGGCACTCGCCGATGGACGAACTGCTCGCCTCCTCCCCGAACCGTTCCCTCGAGGACGCCTTCCTCGACCTCACCACCCAGGAGCCGAAGTGACCTCGCTGATCGCCACCGAGACGCTGAAGCTGCGCACCACCCGCGCTCTCTGGATCGCCACCGGGTCCGTCCTGGCGATCACCGGGATCATCCTGGTCGTGAACGTCGCCCTGGCCGGGCAGAACGGCGCACCACCACTGGACGCCGGCAGCCTGACCAGCCTGGTGCGGGCGCCGGTCCGCCTCACGGGGGCGTTCGCCCTCGTCCTGGGCCTGCTGCTGGCGGCCGGCGAGCACCGGTTCCGCACGGTCCTCACCTCGCGGCTGGCCGAACCCCGCACCGGCCGGCTGCTGGCGGCTCGGGTGGCCGCGGTGGCCGCGCTCGGCGCCGGGATCGGGCTGCTGATCACCGTCCTGACCACCATCGCCGGCGTCGCCGTCCTGGCCGGGAAGGGCGTTGCCGTCCAGCCGCTGGGACACGGGCTGCCGTTGCTGGTGGTGCTCGCGCCGGTCGTCGTCGCACTGCACGGGGTCATCGGGGTGGCGCTCGGCACGGCGCTGCGGAGCGCGGCCGGTGCACTCGGCGTGGCACTGGTCTGGGCGTTCGTGGTGGAGGGCATCGTGCCGGTCGTCACCCGCTCGCCGGACATGACCCGCTGGCTGCCGACCGGGGTGGCCGACGCGGCGGTGCACACCGGAGCCCGGGCCGCCGGTGCCGTGCCTCCGCTGGTCGCCGTCGGCGTCCTGGCCGGCTACGCGGCCGTCCTCACGGCGGTGGCCGCGGTCGCCGACCGCCGGGAGATCTGACGGCGGCTCGGCCCGGCGTCCGCGCGGCTCGCGGGGCGGCCGGGCCGTTCCGGCGCCTGGAGCCGCGCCGGCCGGGCACCCGGCCGCCGCGGCTCTGTTCGCCCGGGGGCACGGCGGTCAGGCGTCGTCCCGGTCC
>JAICZD010000282.1 GCA_025933855.1 Modestobacter sp.
CCGTTCCCGGCCGCCGATCTCCGGGCCGCCTGAGCAGGTCGACCGGCCCGACGCGCTAGCTCCGCTCGATCGTGGCGAACCAGGCCGGTGCGCCGTCCTCGCCGTGGAACCTCGTCCGGACCCGGTCCGGGCGGATGGCCGCCACGCGCCAGCCGCTGCCCGCCGCGAACGCCGCTGCCAGCTCCTCCCGACCGACGGGATGCGGGCCGGTGCCGGGGCCCTCGTCGCTGAAGCACAGCACGTGCAGGGTGGCCCCGCGCTCGGTCACCGAGGCCAGGCTCGCCACGTACGGGGGTCGCTCCTGCGGGTCGAAGGTGTGGAACAGCCCGCAGTCCAGCACCGTCTCGAACCGCCGCCCCAGGCGCTCCAGCGCGAGGGCGTCAGCGGCGGCGAACTCGACGTCGAGGCCACGCTCGTCGGCCTTCTGCCGGGCGATCGCCAGCGCCGTCCCGGCCACGTCCACGCCCACGACGGGCAGGCCCAGTGCGGCCAGGTACAGGGCGTTCTCGCCGGTTCCGCACCCCGCGTCGAGCACCGTTCCGGCGAACGCACCCTCGGCCGCCGCCCGCACGACGGCCGGCTGCGGACCGCCGACGTCCCACGGTGCCGGGCCGTCGCGGTAGGAGGCGTCCCAGGGCAGCCCGGCCTGCCGTTCGTGGCTCGTCGGCTGCCGGTCGCCGTGGGAGGTCATGACGTGTAGGGGCTGTTGTAGAGGGCGAAGTAGACGGCGATGTAGTGGCAGCTGGCGGCCACGATCGTCATGGCGTGGAAGATCTCGTGGTAGCCGAACGTGCCCGGCCACGGATTGGGCCGCTTGAGGGCGTAGGCGATCGCCCCGACGCTGTAGAGCAGCCCGCCGGCGGCCAGCAGCACCACCACGGTGACCCCGACGGTGCGCAGGATGTCGACGAACACGAAGACCGCGACCCAGCCCAGCGCGAGGTAGATCGGCACGCCCAGCCACCGCGGGGCGGTGGGCCAGACCATCTTCAGCGCCACCCCGGCCACCGCACCGGCCCAGACCCCGCCGAGGATCCAGGAGCCGGTCGGCTCGGGCACCGCGAGCAGCGCGAACGGCGTGTAGGTGCCGGCGATGAACAGGAAGATCATCGAGTGGTCGGCGCGCTTCATCAGCTTCCAGGCGCGCGGCGACCACCGCCGCCGGTGGTACAGCGCGCTCACGCCGAACAGGCCGAGGATCGTCAGGCAGTAGACGGCGACCGGCCACCCTGCCCGGGGGCCCTCCACCGCGGCCAGCGGAATGAGCACGGCGCCGGCGAGGATGGCGCCGAAGAAGGCGAACAGGTGCAGCCAGCCGCGCATCCGCGGCCGGGTGTCGGGATGGTCGAAGTCGCGGTCCCCGTAGTCGGCGACGGTCCACCGGCCGGCCTGATCGACCGTCTGGAGGGCCTCGACGCGCTCGCCCTCGGCGTGGACGGCGTCGACCGCGTCCTGCAGTGGCGCCTCGAGCTCGGCGCCGTCGGCGCTGACCCGGACGCGGTCCGCGCGGTCTGGGAAGGCGGCCATGCACTGAGGTTACGGAGCCGTAGGGAGACCGTCATCCTGTTGCAGGTGTGAAGGGCGCGACCCCCGGGGCGCGGCGCCCGGCCGGGATCGGTCCGGAGTCCTAGTCTGACTCGACGTGAGGGTGCGCGCGCAGGTCCGCGAGGTCCTGACCGCCCTGTACGAACGCCGCCTCGCCCGGGCCCTGCTCGGTGCCGACACCCCGCGCCACGTCGGCGTCATCATGGACGGCAACCGGCGCTGGGCCCGCTCCATCGGCCTGGAGGACGTCGCCCACGGCCACCGCCGCGGCGCGGACAAGATCGTCGATCTGCTCGGCTGGTGCGACGAGGCCGGCGTGGAAGTGGTCACGCTCTTCCTGCTGTCCACCGACAACCTGCGCCGGCCCGAGCCGGAGCTGACCGCGCTGCTGCGGATCATCGAGGACGTCGCCGCCGACCTGGCCCGGCCCGGCCGCCGGTGGCAGCTGCGCGCGATGGGAGCGCTGGAGCTCCTCCCGACGGAGACGGCCACCGTGCTCAAGCAGGCCGAGGAGGACAGCCGCGGCCGGCCGGGAGCCACCGTCAACCTGGCCGTCGGCTACGGCGGGCGGCAGGAGATCGCCGACGCCGTCCGGTCGTTGCTGGCCGAGCACGCCGAACGGGGGACGACGCTGGCCGAGCTGGTCGACACGCTGGAGGTCGACCACATCGCAGAGCACCTCTACACCCGCGGGCAACCCGATCCCGACCTGGTCATCCGCACCAGCGGGGAGCAGCGGCTGTCCGGCTTCCTGCTGTGGCAGACGGCCAACGCGGAGTTCCACTTCACCGACGTGTACTGGCCGGAGTTCCGGCACATCGACTTCCTCCGCGCGCTGCGCGACTACGCCGCCCGGCACCGCCGTTTCGGCGGCTGACCCGCCCCGGGGGCAGAACTGGCCATTCCTGCCCCCGGGGGGTCCGCCATGATCCGATCCGCGGCTGAGAAGATCCCGTCCATGGCAGCCGGCGCGGTCGACGTCCCCCTCGAGTACGTCCGCCTGGGCCTGCGCTTCGACCGGCTCGAGCCCGGGTTCGTCGACGCCTACACCGGGGACCCGCAGGTCCGCGCCCAGGTCGCCGACGAGCCGGCGCCCACCGCGCACCAGCTGCGCGACCAGGCCCGGTCGCTGCTCGCCGAGCTCGGCGCCAGCGACCTGCCCGCCGACCGCGCCGGCTACCTGCGCGGTCAGCTGACCGGCCTGGAGTGCACCGCCCGCAAGTTCGCCGGGGAACCGGTCGGGTTCCTCGCCGAGGTGCGCGGCTACTTCCAGGTGGACGTCGACCTGGCCGATCCGGACAGCTACGCCGCCGCCCACGCGGAGCTCGACCGGCTGCTGCCCGGCAGCGGCACGCTCGCCGAGCGGTACGCCGTGCACCGGCACCGCGAGGAGTGCCCGCCCGACCGGTTGGAGGTGGCGGTGCACGCGCTGTCCTCGGCGCTGCGGGACCTCGTCCGCACCCGCTACGGCCTGCCCGAGGTCGAGACGGTGCGGTACGAGGTGGTCACCGACAAGCCCTGGTCGGGATTCAACTACTACGAGGGCGACTACCGCTCCCGGGTGGCCATCAACGCCGACCTGCCGCACCGGCTCGGCCAGCTGCCGCACCTGGTGGCGCACGAGGCCTATCCCGGCCACCACACCGAGCACTGCCGCAAGGAGCGCGGGCTGGTGGAGCGCAACCACCGGCTGGAGCACACCGTCTTCCTGGTCAACACCCCGGAGTGCCTGATGGCCGAGGGCCTGGCCGACCTGGGCGTCGAGGCGGCGATCGGCCCCGGCTGGGGGCCCTGGGCGGAGGAGGTGCTCGGCGACCTCGTCCTGCGCTTCGACGGTGCGCTCGCCGAGCGGATCGCGATCGCGTCGGCACCGCTGAACCGGGTCCGCCAGGACGCCG